>JBBRKQ010000047.1:0-29522 GCA_038231815.1 Phycisphaerales bacterium | reverse complement strand
CCACGCAGCGCAGCTTGCAACCAGTGCTTTTCGATCAATCGGCTTGCTGGCATAGTCATCACACCCGGCCTCGATGCACTTGTTCCGGTCTGCCGCCATCGCGTGCGCTGTCAGCGCCACAATGGCCAGTTGCGAGCCGCGCTCGCGCAGCGTCGTTGCCAGCGTGTACCCATCAATCTCGGGCATCTGCATGTCGGTCAGCAGCAGGTCATAGGCCCAGCCAGCATTCGCGGCGGCATCAATTAACTCCAGCGCAATGCGGCCATTCTCTGCGATGTCAACCTGCGCGCCAGCCTTCTTCAGGTACAATCCAATGAGCCTCTGGTTGTCCACGCCGTCCTCGGCCAGCAAAATCCTCCCGCTTAGCGTGATCGCACCAATGCTGGCCAACGGCGAACTTTCCGCGGCGTGCTGGCGAAGGTCAGTCAGCATCGCTGCCCCGGTGACACGGCCAACGGCAAAGGTCGCGGTAAACTCGCTGCCCTCGCCGGGCGCACTCCGCGTCAGCACCACATCACCACCCATCATCCGGGCCAACCGCTGGCAGATCACAAGCCCAAGCCCGGTACCGCCGTGGCGTCGCGTCACCGTGGTGTCGGCCTGTACGAAGGCCGCAAACAACCTCGCTGCCTGCACTTCGTCCAAACCCGGACCGGTATCACGCACGGCAAGGCACAGCTCAAAGTGCTCACCCCGTTCGCGCCCGCCCACTTCAATCCGCACTGCACCCTTGTCCGTGAACTTGATCGCATTCCCAACCAGGTTCATCAGCACCTGCCGCACCCGCGTCGGATCTGTACGCACGATCCGCGGCACCGGCGTGCCCAAGCAAAGCTCCAGCGTCAGCCCCTTTTCCGTTGCTCGCGATGCCAGCAAAGATTCAATACCCTGTAGCAACTCAGCTAAGTTCGTCTCCACAGACTCAACTACCATCTTGCCCGCCTCAATCTTGGAGATATCCAGAATGTCATTGACCACCGTCAGCAGGTGCTCACCGGCGTGGCGAATCGTCCCGACAATCTCACTTCGACTTTCCGCCGACCGCTTCGCTTCCTCATCGGTCGCCAGCAAGTCCGCGTAGCCCAAAATCGCCGTCAGCGGCGTGCGAATCTCATGGCTCATATTCGCCAGGAACTCGCTCTTGCTGCGGCTGGCCTCATCGGCCGCGGCCCGCGCCTCTATAAGCGATGTCTCGGCGGCCTTGCGCTCGGTCATGTCAAACATTACCCCGTCCAGGTACATCGGCGTCGCACCGTCAAACACCACTTGGGCCCGCTCATTAACCCACCGTACGGCTCCGGATTTGTGAATGATGCGGTACTCAATGGAGTAGGGCATCCGGTTTTCCACAGCTTCCAGCACCGTCCGCTCGACCAGTTCAACATCATCGGCATCGGTGATGCTCGCACAGTCACGCACCGCGTTGTTGATGAAGTCGGTTGCCGGATATCCCGTGAGATTTTCGATCGCATCGCTCACGAACAGATTCGTCCACTTCGCGTCGCACGCAACGCGGAAGGCCACGCCCGGCAGGTTGTTCACCAGGCTCTTGAGCCACTGCTTGGCGCGAGTCTGCTCCGTCACATCCTGCATGGCGCCACGCAGAGTGACCACTTGGCCGTCACGCAGCACCGGCTCGCCCTGCAATCGAACCCAAATCGACCGCCCTTTGGCTGTCGTCAGCGGCAGCTCAAGCTCCCACTGTTGCCCGGCCTCAATGGCTGCCCGCGCCGCGTGGTCCAACTTTGCAGCCGCATCCGGCTCAAAGAAGGACATTCCTTTTCCCGCATCCATCGGTGTGCCCGGCTCCAAATCGTGAATGTCATACACCTCCTTTGACCATGTGACTCGCTGCGACTGCACATCCATTTCCCACCCGCCAACCTGTGCCATCGCGCCGGTGCGATGCAGCATCTCATCGGCCGCACGCGCCGCCTCAGCCGCCGACACCTTCTCCGTAACATCCGCGTGCGTGCCCACCATCCGCAGCGGTTTGCCCTTTGAATCACGCGATACAACCACTCCGCGGTCTATCACCCAACGCCAGGAGCCGTCTTTGTGCCGCAGCCGATGCGTGTGCTCATACACCGGCGTCTCACCGGCGAAGTGGCGCTCCACCATGACCATAAGCTCCGGCTGATCGTCCGGATGCACCCGAGAAGTACATTCATCAATATGCGGCCGAATGCTCCGCTCCCCGACAATCTCCAGCCACCGTGCATCAACCAGCAGTTCACCGGTCAGTATGTTCCAGTCCCACGTGGCCAGACCGCCACTGCTTAGCGCTAGCGCAAGCCGCTCACGCTCGGTGGCAAGTACTGCCGCGGCTTCGCGCAGCTTCTCGGCCGCCTCCGCCGCCGCCGACTCGACTCGCATCCTCTCCGTCACATCCGCGTATGTGCCAACCATTCGCGTGGGCCTGCCCTCCGCATCACGAGTCACCACCCGTCCTTGGCCAGAAATCCATCGCCACGAACCGTCGCGGTGCCGCATCCGTTGCTCAAATTCGTATACCGAAGTTTTCCCGGCAAGGTGCTGCTTCGCCGACTCAACCGCCTTCGTCACGTCCTCCGGATGAATCCTGCTCACCCACTCCTCGCTATGCGCCCGCAAGCTCTGTTCCCCAAGAATCTCCAGTAATCGCTGATCAAAAAGCTCCTCGCCGGTCTGCGGGTTCCAGTCCCAACACCCAAGACCTCCGCTGGACATCGCAAGCGCGAGTCGCTCACGCTCTAGGGTGATCTCCGTGGCGGCTACCCGAAGCTGCTCGGCTGTCTTCTTCTCGGCCGTTACCGCTGTGGCAACCTCACCGGCCAAGGTAAGCGCCCGCTCCATCGCCTCAGCCGCCAGCCTGTGGCTCCGTCGAAGCTCAAGCTGCGACAACGCCTGCCGCGCCAATTTCTGCAGAATGTCAAGCTGGTCGGGCCCAAACTCCCGCGGCTTTGTGTCGATCACACACAGGGTCCCTAGCACAAATCCGTCAGAGGTCCGCAGCTGCGCGCCTGCATAAAACCGAATGAATGGTTCCCCCGTCACCAGTTTGTTGTCGCTCGTCCGCGGGTCCAACGTTGCATCGGAGATCACCAGCGGCTTGTCCAGCAGCAGCGCGTGCGCACAGAACGCCGAGTCCCGATCAGTCTCCGTCGCACACAACCCCACCACCGACTTAAAATACTGCCGCTCCTGATCAATAAGGCTCACCAGCGCGATCGGCACCCTTAGCAGAGAGGCCGCAAGCGCTGTCAAATCATCAAACCCAGGCTCCGGCGGCGTGTCCAGCACATCACACTGCGCTAGCACAGCCATCCGTTCACGCTCATTGGCTGGCTTGTCAGCACGAGGCATCGAACCCGGACTCCATTTCTAAAGCAAGCTTCACACACAACCGCGATGCAGGAAATTGCTTGGCACCGCCGGCGTACAACGCCACGAACACAAACAAAGTATCGGCCGCCAACTCCCAATCGAGGGCGCTACCTCGCATAACGCCCCAAAAATCGCGTAATACGCAACTGTACATAAGTACAAATACTTATACTTTGTGCCGGTTATTCCGTTTTAGGAGCGACTTACGCGCTGTCAAACAACTTAAGCTGGGCTTCAATTTCCCGAGGTCGCCTCCACCCACGCCTCGGCCAGCCCAGCGCACCACCCCACAAGTGCGGCCCGGTGCCAATCCGCCAGCCGTTCTGCAAACAACTCGCCGCGGCCAACCCAGCGCACGCTGTGCCCGGCTTCACGCGCCACAACCGCGCCGTGTTCCGGCCCAGCCGCTTCATAAAACCACGCTGGCCCGTTCGGCGTGTGCAGCGTCAGCACATGCTTTGCTTCGCCAAGTGCAAAGCCCAGCTCCTCCATCAGCTCGCGGCGCAGGCAGGCCAGCGGTTCCTCATCACCCTCTCGCCCCCCGCCAAAGCACGTCAGCCGGCCCGGCGCATTCGCATCGTTGTCGGGTCGCACCTCTAGCACAAGCTGGCCTTGCCCATCCACCAAAATCGCGCAGCAATACGCCGGCGGCACATCCCGCCGCGGCAAGGGCTGTTCCACGACTTCCAGATTCACGCGATTCTTCGGGTCCGGCACGCCGCCACAGTATCGGCCCCGGCCAACGCTCGCAGAACGCATAAAAAAGCCGCGGCACACAACATGCCGCGGCTGGAACTGAGCTGTTTCCTGCCCACACCCCGTCAAACTCAAGCCACAGCCCGGCGACGGCGAGCCATTACCAGCACACCGGTTGCAACCACCAGCCCCGCACCGGGCGTGGGAATGATCTGATTGGCAATGACCGTGTAGCCAGCATCCGTCGGGTGAACATTCGGCGCAGCCGTCGTCTGATCCAGCAGCATGTTCGTGAGCACAGCCTCATTTCCCGAGAACGCGCCGTAGGTGTCTACAAACCGCGCGCCAAAGAACGTGCTTACATCCGAAATGATTGAGTTCAGCGAGCCGATAGCCCCCGCCGTGAACGCCGGATTCGGGTTGCCGGGCAGCACCGCAAACGGGTCGTAATACCCCACGGCAACAATCTCCGCAGTCGGCAACGCGGTACGCAGGGTGCCGTACAGGGTTGAGAGATTCGCCGTCATCGTGTTGAGCGCGCCAAACACCAGAGCAGTTTGTTGCGCCGGCGGCAGCAGCAAAAAGCCCGGCTGCTGCACCACGCCCAGCAGGTCGTTGGCGCCCACCGATACCGTCACCTTGGTCACAGGCCGTCCGAGCGCCGCGGCGGTGGCAATCTCGCTCAGTACCCGATCACGCTGGCTCACCGCAGTTGGCGGCGAGGGGTAGTTGGTGTTCAAAAACCGGGCCGGATTGCTGGTGTTAAAGAACGAGCCTGAGTCATCCCCAAACACCGAGGCATTCACCACCGTGGGCCGCAGCCCCGCGTTCTGAGTCTGCAGGTAATTGCCATACAGCGAGACATACCCGCGATCACCATTAGACGACTGCGTGTAACTGGCCCCGGTTGTGATACCGAAGCCAACCGAGTCGCCAATGGCCAGGTACGTAAATGGCACCTGAGCCATCGCCTGCCCGCCAAAGCCACCGACAGCCAGCCCGGCAACCAGAACAAAAACCGACGATGATGACACTTTCTTCATATTCTCTTCTCCAGAGCGTTGCAAACAACCGTGTACGACACTGTGACAATATCAGCCCTGCCCGGTGAAAGGCAAGCCCGTGGTGTCCATCCGTGATCCGGCAATTTCACCGCCAAACTTTCCTGCAACCACAAATCAACCCCTGATAGCTCGCAACCCATCCTGCGCCCGCTCCATGACTTCGCCACCCGGCCCCGCCCCTCGGCACTACCGGGCCGCTGCCGCCTCCCCATCCATCTTCGCCCAGAACTTCCTGCCCACTTCCGTCTCTTCATCCGCCAGCAGCCACAGCATCCGTGCGATGCCCGCTTGCTCAATCAACTCCTTCGGTGGTGCCGCCTGCCACCGCGCCCACGCCACCTCTCCATTGCGTTGGGCCCGGGCCAGTATCGCCGCATCGCCAGTCACCCGGTACAGCTCCAAATCCGCCTCCACCAGCAGATGCGTGAACTTCATCCCGTCGCGGTACGCCCCAGTTTCCTTCTTCACAAACGCCTCGCACGCGGCACCAATTCGCCGGGCCTCCGCCAAGTACCCCGCGCTCTCCGCCCCAGCAGTCACCCCCGCCGCCATAACCCGATACAGCCCCAAGTTCGCTCGCAGCATGAGGGCTGTGTTGTAGGTGAACTTCCGCTCATCAATCCGGCCATCGGCCGCTCGCTTGTTGTCAAAGTACAGCCCATCCTTATCCTGCAGCTGCTCACTCGTCCACTTCACCAATTTGTGCGCAAATTGCACGTTCTCGGTGCGCTCGCGGTGGCGCGCCACCGCCAGTGCCGCCACTGCCGCGGGCGCGTTGGAACAAGTGTTCTTCGCACCGCCCTTCTTGCCAGCGTGCCACCAAATCCCGCCACCCAGGACATCATCCCAACCGCTCAGCGAAAACGCCAGCGTCGCGACGGCGCGGTCCAAATACTTCGCCTCACCCGTTAGTTCGTACGCCTCCATGAACGTGATAACCATCCACTGGTTGTCATCGTAATACTTGTCATGCCCGTTGCCCGCTGTTGGGCTTGGCTCGTATCCCGGCAACTTGACCTTGGCATCCCAGTACCGGTCCATGGCGTTAAAAAACCGGTCCATCACAGGCCGATATACGGCCGGCTCATGCCTCGCCGCGGCGACCAAGGCCGAGAACATAACCCCATTGCCCCACATGAACTCCGGTTCACGCTTCTCCAAAGTCTGGGCGTACAGCCCCGTTTTCTCGTTGTAAAACGCCTTCTGGATTGAAGCCGTCACTGTCTTGGCCGCATCTAAAAAAGAAGTCTCCTTCGGGTTCTCTGCCTGCGGCCCGGCAGTTGAAGCCGGAGCCAGTGCCGGAACTGAAGCTGGAACTGGAGCTGGAACTGGAACTGGAGCTGGAGCCAATGCCAGAGCGGGAAGCAAAGCCGCACCATTCCTCGCCACCAATGGCGAACACACCATCAACGAAACAAGGCAAAATCGCAGCGGCGCTCCAGGATGCATTGAACGATCTTAGTGACGAACCAATCACACCGCGGCGAAGGCTCACGCCGGAAAGCACTTTCCAAATGCTCCCAGCAGCCGCGCGCCCGCCGGCAGCGGCCAGAGGCGAAGCTTGCCGGTCGCTAAAAGCCGAAACAGCGACCTCTCGCGGCGAAGGAATTTGATCCAAGCCTGCGCATCGGCCGTCACCGTTACATCGGCCTTGCCCTGCAGCCCGGGCTGTACGAGTACTCTCTGATCGCGAATCACCACCGTGGCATCGGTTCGCTCCGCACCAAAGAATCGGAAGTGATACGTGCACGCAAGCCCCTTGCTTTGCCCTCGCTGAAAGCTCCACGGCAGCGCACTAAAAAAGCTGGAAACAGTGGTGGGCCGGGCCCCGCTGTGCACAAACCGCAGTCGCTTGTGCGGGTACCGCTTGCGAGCGTGGCCCTCAGCATCAGAGCCGCGCACAACATACAGCGGCTCAACTTTTTGTTGTAGCGGCTTGACAACTTTGGCAACGTGCCCCGCAGTCTGATCCAGAAACAGCCCCAGCACATCCTCACCCGCCGGGCACACCGAAAGGCAGTACGCCGCCTTGTAGTTCGCGCCGTACGCCAGAGACTGCCACATGCTCAGCGTTTCGCCATCCTCCATCTTTTCTCGATACTGCCCCACCGACTTTGATTCCACAACCGTTTCAACCCAGTCCGAGAAACCCCCAAGAAACTCGCGATAGTTGTGCGTCATGCACGCGCTCACATCAAAGTGGCCATCGGCATGGATCGCTCCCACCGGGCACACCGCGACGCAGAGCTTACATCCCACACACGGGTTGTAGTCAAGCTTCTGGCTGTACCCTTCCACCGGCCGATCAATCAGCACCACCCCCAGCAGCACAAAGCTGCCAAACTTCGGATGAATAACACTGCGGTGAATCCCGCGCACCCCAAGCCCCGCGGCCTCCGCCACCAGCTTCAGACTAATCAGCCACGGCTGGCGTTCCGGAAGCTCGGCTATCTCCATCGGAAACGCCATCGAAGGATTGCACGCCCTCACACCACGGTCGCCCAGCGCTAGCACAATGCGCCGGCAGACATCATCAACCTCGTGGCCGGTTGAGTGAAAGGCCCGGTTCGCTACCGACCGCATTGGGCTGCGCACATTCTCAATCGGCATCCGGCAGCAAATCGCCACCAGCGATGCAACACCAGGAAACGCTTCCGCAATCCGATCACGCTCGTGGGCAATCAATGGCTCGGTTATCGGAATAAACCCAACATCGTCCGCACCCGCTGCCATGCAAATCTCCCGCAACTCCGTTGCAGCCAGCGGCCCATTTCGAGCTGAAATCGTCAGCTCTGTTCGCACGCCAGCCACCTTGCTGCGAATCACCTTGGCCGTGGGATGCTGCTCAATACTCATGCGAAAATCCTGCGATTAAAAACCTGCCTCGGCTGTCGCCGCAAATGAGATACGCCTCGCGCCACATGCCGTATTCCGTATGGCACCGCGGCTGCGACGGCGCATTGCCGATCTCCCCAACGATCTTGAACACATCATACCACATCACTTGCAAAATGCAAGTATTAGCGCGCGGAACATGATACAATTTTCCACCCCCGATTCTGTTGCTCCTTTCCCACCCTCCACGGCACTGCCCAAATACCCCCACTCTTCTCGCACGCCGCCCAGTTTCTCACCCCAATCCAACCCAATTCCCGCCTGTCTCCGCGTTCCTTTCTTACTCTCCCCTCCGTGATCTTCACGTGCATCTCGCCGTTCCGCTTTACCTCGTCGTTCCGCTCCATCCATACCAAGTGCCCCATGGCCACGACCAAAAAACGCTCAGTCTGTCCAGTCGCCTGCTCACTTGATATCTTGGGTGACAAATGGACTCTGCTGCTCATCCGCGACCTCTACTGCGGCAAGTCACGCTACAGCGAGTTCCTGCGCTCCCCGGAACACATCGCCACCAACATCCTGGCAGATCGGCTCGAGCGGCTGATCGAACACCGCATCATCGAGGCGTCACCCTCACCACAGCGAACCGGCAGCGACAGCTACCACCTCACCCCGCGCGGCCAGGCCTTGCTGCCAGTCCTCGAAGCGCTCAAGAACTGGGGCCTCAGCCACGTCAAGGGCACTGCCGCCCTGCTGCAACCAGCGAAGCAGCCCTGACAAAAACACCTCTCCGCCCGCACGTGCCCATCAGCGCCTATGAATGCTCCATCGCTGGCAACCTCCAAGACATCACGATTATCGCCTCCACCAGCCGTTGGGTTGTCATCAACAAGCCGCCCGGCGTGCTCTCCGTGCCGGGCAGGCTTGAGGAGAACCACGCCTGCGCTGCGAGTTGGTGCCGCGAGAAGTTTCCCGAAGTGACCGGGCCGATTACGGTGCACAGGCTGGATATGGATACCTCCGGCCTGCTGCTGATGGCACTTGATGCGAATGCTCAGCGCGAGCTGTCTGGGCAGTTTGAGCGGCGAACCGTCGGCAAGTCGTATGTAGCAGTTGTTGCTGGTCACTTGGCTGCCGACAACGGTGATATTGATGTACCGATGCGACCTGACCTGACCAACCGGCCCTACCAGATGGTTGACTACGAGTTTGGCAAGGCTGCGCAGACCAGCTACACCGTGACTGGCCGCGGCACCCGAGTGCGTCCGGATGGCGTGGCGATAGCGGTTTCAACACTTAGGCTCTTACCTCATACCGGGCGCAGTCATCAGTTGCGGGTGCATTGCAGGCACATCGGCCATCCGATTCTGGGTGATGTGCTATACGGTGACAGCAGCAGTGCGCAGCGGCTGCTGCTGCACGCGCGGGCACTGGAGTTTGATGACCCGTCAAGCGGGAAGCGCGTGAAGCTTGTCAGCCCGGCCTCGTTTGAGTGACCACAAAAATGAAAAGGCGGTTGTCGGCTGCGTGTATGAACGAAGCAGCGGACAACCGCCTGTTGGTTTTTGAATCTGCACGGCAAGCGAGCCCGCGCTCTTAGCGGGTGCGACGGCGACGGGCGGCCAGCAGGCCGCCGACGCCCAGAAGCGCGGCAGCGCTGGGGGCAGGGATGACGGTGCCGGAGACGCGGACATCGTCATAGAACGCGCCGCCGGGGATGTAGATGCTGTACACACCGGCGACTGGGCCGCTGGAACCTACAAAGCCGGGCTGGGTCTGGTTCAGCGGCACGGAAGCGATGATCGCGCCGCTAGCATCAAGGAATTGGATCGAAATGGCCCCGTTGCCGGGCAGCAGGCCGTTGTCGCCGAAGGTGTCGTTGTCCAGCGTGATGGCGAACGCATCGAGGTTGACTGGCTGGTCGAACACGAACAGCGTGGGCTGGAAGATGGAGTTCATGGCCAGCAGGCCAGAGGGTGCCGCGCCGCGGCCGTAGGCCAGCGGGCTCTCGGCGGTGAGGAAGGGCAAGGTCGCGTCGGCGCGCCAGGCATCGGTGCCGGGGATCGGGTCGCCGAAACCGTCGAGCAGCGGGCCGAAGGAAGCCGGAGCGACGGCCAGGTTCAGTGTGCTGCCAGTGGCGATGCTGGTGATGTTGCTGTTGGGCGCGAAGCCTTCGAAGGTCTCGATGAAGTTGAAGGTCTGGGCGCTGGCACCCGTGCTGATGGCGAGGGCCGTCAGGATTGCAGGGGCGATTGAGCGGCGAAGGGTGGTCATGACTCTCTCCAAGTAAAAAAGTTTGCTGCGATCTGGACAAGACGCGAGCACATCGGTGCCGTGCGACTACAGGTTCAAACGTCCCGGGCTGGCGCTAGCCGCACCCGGGACAAGTGGCTTTTGCTCGCGGCCTCCGCATCAGGCGATGCGGCGCGGCGGCTAATTCTGGTTGCTTAGCGTGAGCCGCCGATGGCGCCCTGCATGGCGCGGAAGAAGATCTCGGTGTTATCCATCACGCCGTAGATGAGCGTGCTGCCGCGACCGGCGGCGGTGACGGGGATGTCCGAAGCGGTGTGAACAGCGGTGGTGCCCGGGACCTGACCGGTGATGAAGAAGTTACCGATGATGTCGCGATTCAGGGGCCCAGCGGGGTACAGCGACAGGGGCGGCACGCCGGCGAAGGGCTGCTGACCGTCCTGCAGGGGCAGGGCGTTGGTCAGCCAATCCTCGTACCGGTCGGCGTTGGCGGCATAACCAATCAGCATTTTGAAGTTGGGGTCGGTCGAGACGGGGTAACCATCAGCAGCGATGGTGTAGCGGGGGAAGCCAGCGGCGTCATACACGCCAACCATCGTATCGCGGAGGCCAGCGACGCCACCGGGGCTGACGCCACCAACAGCAACGTTCGCAGCGCGGGTCTGCAACGCTGCGTTGGTGATCGTCGAGGCACCGATGATGTTGATACCGGCACACTCGTGGTCGGCGGTGACGATGAGCAAGGTGTCGGGGTTCTGGGCGACGAACTGGCGAGCAACCTCGACGGAGCGGTCAAACTCGATGGCGTCGAGGATCCAACGCTCTGTGTCCATGTTGTGGGCCTGCTTGTCGATCGAGGCACCCTCGATCATAACCACAAAGCCGTTGGGGTTGCTGCTGAGCACTGCTAGGCCCTTGCTGGTCATCTCATCGAGCATGGGTTGGTTGGGGAAGCCGAAATCATCAACAACCGTGCTGGCGCCGCGGCGCTTGTTGATTTTGTCGAGGGCAACGTTCATGTTGCTGTAGCTAAACAGGCCCAGCAGTTTGCCGGTGTTGGGGGCTGCAACCATCTGGGCTGCATTGGCAGCGTAGACGAAGCCGTTGCTCTGGGCGTTGGCGAGCAAATCGCGTGAGGAATCAATCGCGCCGGGGGCGGCGCCCCAACCGGCGACAACATCGGCGGGGAGCACATAGTCGAGCGCTGCGGTGCGGGCCGTGCCGGGGGTGCCGGCGGGCAGGAACCACTTGCGGCCGCCGCCCATGAGCACGGTCAGGCCGGTGAGGTTGGCATCGTCGATGTACTGGTCGCAGATGCCGGATCCAGCGCCGCGATTGGAGGTGTGGCTGCCGAAGGCGCCGGGGGTTGCATCGAACACATCCGCCGTGGTGATGATGCCGAGGCTCTTGCCCTGGGTGCGGTGGAGGAACTCGGGCATCAGCTCGACGCGGGGGTTGTCAAACGCGTCGGTAGTGTCATCGGGGAACACGCCCTGCTGGTTGTTGTTGCTCTTGTTGCCCGTGCTGTAACAAGCGGCGCCCGGGGCCGAGTCGGTCACGATGGAGTTTAGTGAGTGCGTCACGAGCATGCCAGCGCTGGGGAGCTTGTCCATCGCCAAGAACGCGTCGCTCTTGCCCTGCGTCACGCCGTTGAGCATGATGCGGGCGGCGGTGCGGTGGGCGATGCCCATGCCGTCACCGATCATGACGATGATGTTCTTGGTGCGGCGGCCCTGCTGGGTGATGCCGACGATCTCGAAATTGCCGATGGCGGTGACGCTGGTGTTGTCCGAAGCCGTGGCCACAACCTTGAGCGTGTGCAGGCCGGGGGCCGTATTGCTGTAGCCGCGGACTGATGCCACCCGGGCGTTGGGGGCGGTCGCCGTCAGGGCCGTAGCCGCTGCCAGCGAACCTGGGCCGACAACTAGGACATCGTCAACATAGAACGATGCGCCGGTGATGGTGGTGCCGGTGGTGGGACGGATGGTGGCCTGCAGGTCAAACTTCTGGCCGGGCAGGAACCGAGCCGTCATTGGCCCGGTGGTTGCGCCGGTCGAGAACAGCCGGCTCGGCGGGGTCAGCCGCGTGACCGATGGGTCCGCCATAACGGTGGTGCCGGCCAGCAGCGCCAGGGCCGCGGCAGCGATGAGTTGACAGTTCATTGTGGTACGCTTCATATCAATCACTCCTTGCTTATCGTGTCCAACAAAGCCCCAGAATCCCCCCTGCTTTGTTCTTTGCGCTAGCGGCCCGTGCCTGCGTTGCGCTGTGCAACTTCAACCCAGACGCTCGCGGCACCCTCAGCCGTTTGGTAACGGAATAGCTAGGTCCTTGGTCGAATCAATGCGTTTGCTTGCTCCGCCAACGGTTTGATCCTGCTGCTCAGACCCGCGGCCCCATCGAACGGGGCTACCTTCGGTCAAGGCATCAAGCTCGAGTCGGGCCACGCTCACCCGGCCATCCGCCTCTTCTCGCGTCCCGGTGCGTAGCGTGCCGGTGAGTAACAGCAGACCGGGTGTCCATGGCACCGCTCCGGGAAGGAGCTCCCCGTACTTGTGCGAGGCGGGCACCACACCGAGACGACGGGTCCGGGGCGTGTCACCCTCGCTGGTGGGTGACTGCGGCATAAACACGTGTACCGTGGCGATGGGCAGGTCATCGGCCAAGCCCATTTCATGCTCGTGGGTGGTTACCGGAATGCTCGTGAGCAGGAACATGCCGGGCGAGTGGGCGCACCGATTGACCATGAACCCGAGCAGACGTACTTTCTTTCCATCCAGCGACTTTGCCTTGGCGGTGTAATCCATGCCAAAGTCGCCAGGCTTCTCAAAGAACTCATTCATCCGCAGATCGGTGCAGCCCTCAGGAAGCGGCGGCAGGCTGAGCGAATCACGCAGCGACTCAACCGAAGGCATCAGCTTTCCCTTGAGCTGCGCAACACCCTGATCATCCGGCAGCGGCGACCCGGCCTTTGGTGCAAAGTCGTAGCCACCCGCCACAAACGCCTGAGTTCCGCTGTCCATCGGGGGATACGACATCGAATCGGTTGATGCGGGAACAGCCGGAGTGGTAGTAACGGGAGCAGGGCGTCCGACCGCCAAGCCTCCTATGAGCGCACCAAATGCAAGCGTTGCGGCAATCACCACGCCGGTCTGGATGGACTTTGGAATTTGCTGCATCTGTTCTGCTCCGCCTGTTCAATCCGAACGAAAAAAACGCCCAACCTCTACGACCACAGTTGCGGCTGGCCAATAGATGACACCCAAAGCAAAGCTGCTTTGGTTTCATCCTTACAACGTACAGCCAATGAAAATCTAGCAAACACTCATCATCTCGCACCTCAGGGTGCGATTACACCGAGACAGCAACAGATTATCGCAGGAGCCATGCGAAGTACAATTTCCGTATGTCATGATTGCGCAAAGATCAGCAACACCCCGTTTGGGGTCGCTGTCATTGCCATGCCCGCCGGGCGCGGGTTGACCCGTCCGCATCCGCCGCGCTGCCTCTTGCTGGCTTCAGTTTACTGTGCGTCCATAAGCCCTGCTCATCGCACTTCTGTGCTCACGGGGTTGTGCCATGCGCGTTTGATCGAGCCAGCTCCGGTACCTATGTCGTCGGCAGCGCTCATGAGCGCATCGGCAGCGGCCGGTCCCCAACTGCCTTGTGCATACTCGGCGATGTTTTTGCGAAGCCCGGTGTGCGAGATGATCGGATCGAAGATTCGCCAGCCCTGCTCCACCTCATCCTTGTGCTTGTACAACGTGCGGTCGCCGCGAATTGCATCCAGAATCAGCGGGCCGTACGCCTCGATCTGCTCGCCGCCAAATCGCTGCAGGTAATCCAAATCCATCTTGGCAGAGTCAATCACCAGCCCAGCGCCCGGCACCTTGCCCTCGATCCGCAGGCTGATGCCCTCGCGCGGCGCGATATTAATAATCAGCCGATTTGCAGGGCGCAGCGCGGCCTCGGGGCTGATGGTGGAGAACATGTTGTGCGAGGGCTTTTTAAAATGCACCACAATCTCAGAGAGCTTCGAGCTCATCATCTTGCCCGAACGAATGAAAAACGGCACACCCGCCCAGCGCCAATTGTCAATGTGCAGCTTCACAGCGCCAAACGTCTCAGTGTTCCGCTCCGCCTTCACGCCTGTCTCACCGATGTACGCCGGATTCTTGGCCGATGCCCCATACCGCCCCAGCACCGCAGACTTGGCAATCTCCGCATCATCCATGATGCGAATGCTCGCCAGCAGCTTGATCTTCTCACGCATGATCGCATCAGCGTGGAACTTGCTCGGCGGCTCCATAGTCACCATGCACAGCACCTGCAAAAGGTGAGACTGAATCATGTCGCGAATCGCGCCCGCCTCATCATAAAAGTTCGCAGCCCGGCTGCCCACGCCCACCGTCTCGGCCGCCGTCACCTGAACATGGTCAACATAGTTCGCGTTCCACAGAGGCTCAAAGATGGTATTCGCAAACCGCATCACCATCATGTTCTGAACAAGCTCCTTGCCCAGATAATGATCGATACGGAAGATCGCCTCCTCCTCAAACACCCGCCCCAATGCGCGGTTCAAAGACACCGTCGTCGCCAAATCAACACCAAACGGCTTCTCAATAATAATCCGCTGCCACGGCATCGCCTCAGCATTCAGAGAGCACCAGCGGTGCCCTTCCATCACCATGTTGGCCCCGCCAATATTGCCGATGATTGGCTCATACAGGGCCGGCGCCACCGAGAGATAAAACAGCACGTTCGGCATGTCCCCCTGCTTCTGCATCCCACGCTGCTTGCCCAGCTCGGCAATCTTGCCCGACAGCCCAGGGAAGCACTCCGCCTTTGCACCGTCACCCGTGTAGTACGTGATCCGCTCCGCAAACGCCTTCCAGGTCGACTGATCAAAGTGCGTCGAAAACTCCTTGACCTTCTCGAGCATCTTCCCCCGGAACTGGTCATCACTCATCTCAGTCCGCGAAACTCCAACCACGCACAGCTTCTCAGGCAGCCGCCCCTGCCTGTCAAGGTCGTACAACGCAGGTATCAGCTTGCGCCCGGTCAAATCGCCGGATGCTCCAAAGATAACAATCACGCAGGGTTCAATTCCGGTCTGTGACATAGGTGCTCATCATACTTATCGACCAACCGCCGGACCAAGCTTTCACCCCAAAAGCCCCTTCAACAAGTTTTCGTGACACCCACACAACACCAAACCCCAGCGCGGCCCTCGCGCAGCCCTAGCCCAACCCTCATGCGGCCCTAAGCCAATCCTCCAACCCACCACCCACCACCGCCCGCACCGCCTTCGGTCTCCCTCCCTCTTCCCGCTCCCTTTTCATCTTTTCTCTTTGTTCCCCCTCACACCCTCAGCGATTCAGTAATTGATATCTCATGCAGCCGCATGCTGGCTCGGTCCATCGCTTCCTTGGCCTGCTGAAACGCATTCGCATCCACCGCCTCCGCATCCGCTCGCGCTCGCGACAAATACCCCCGCAGCGTCTCAATCGCCGCGGCCAGCACACGCCGGTCCTCCGCCTCCAACTTCTCACCGTGCCGCACAAATTGCCGATCAATCCAGTGCAGATCCAGCGAACAGTTCGCCACCAAATCCGCCATCCGGTGCCGCTTCATATCGCTCCTGGCATGCACCAGGCTCTCCCGCTCAATCCGCTCAATCTCCTCGCTGCTTAGCCCAAAGTTCGGCACAATCTGCACCGCCGCCCGCTTGCCCGAGCGCAGCTCCACCGCTGCCACACTCAATATCCCGCTCACATCCACCGCGAATTCCACCCGAACTTGCGGTATCCCCGCTGGCATCGCCGGAATACCGCGCAAGTAAAACGTCCCCAACTCGCGGCAGTCCGCCGCCATCTCCCGCTCACCTTGCAGCACCTTCAGTGTAATGCTCGTCTGCCCATCAACCGAGGTGGAGAACATCTCCGTCGCCCGCAGCGGCACCGCGCTGTTGCGCATCACAACCTTGGCCACCGCACCCCCCATCGTCTCTATTCCCAGCGACAGCGGTATCACATCCAGCAGCACCGCGCTGCGGCCCTTGCCCGCGGCCTGCTCCATCAGCACGCCCGCCTGCACCGCAGCCCCAAGCGCTACCACCAAATCAGGATCAAGCGCTGTATAGGGCTCGCGCCCAAACTCCTGCCCAATCGCCCGCCGCACCAGCGGAATCCGCGTTGACCCACCCACCAGCACCACCGCGCCCACCACCTCGCCGCCAAGCTGCTTCTTGGCATCCCGCATCGCCCGGCGGCAGCACTCCAGCGTGCGCTCAACCAGCGGCCCAATTTGCTTCTCAAACTCATCCCGACCAATCACCCGCCTGTAGCTCCGCGCTGCATCAACCCGCACCACCACCTCCGCAGTCTCCGAACCCGACAGCTGCACCTTCGCCCGCTCCGCCGCAACCGCAAGCTCTCGGCGCAGCCCCGGCGACAGCGCCCCCACCTCCATACCAAACTGTGCGCACAGCTCACGCACAAACACATCAACCAATACATTGTCGATGTCATCACCACCCAAGTGCGTATCACCCGATGTCGCCAGCACCTGAAACGCATCCGCCGCCACCGCGCCACCCGCCCCACTGCCACCCGCCACCAGCCGCAGTACCGAGATATCAAACGTCCCGCCACCAAAGTCGTACACCACAATAATTTGGTCCGTCAGCCCGGCCCCCGCACGCAGGCCAAGCCCGTATGCCAGGGCCGCGGCAGTCGGTTCCGCCACAATCCGCACCACTTCCAGCCCCGCCAGCCGCCCCGCATCCCGCGTGGCCTGTCGCTGCGAATCATCAAAGTACGCCGGAACCGTGATCACAGCCTTGCGCACCGGCACGCCCAAAGCCGCCTCCGCCCGCCCACGCAGCGCCGAGAGCACAATTGCCGAAACCTCCTGCGGCGTCACCACCTTCTGACCATCACCCACAAGCGGCACCGCAACCCGCGCCGTATTGCCAGACCCTTCCACCACCTGATAGCTCAAGTACGGCAAGTCGGCCGCGGCATCCGCCAGTGACCGGCCCATCAGCCGCTTCACCGATGCCACGGTACTGAGCGGATACTCCGCGCTGGCATCCCGCGCCTCATGCCCCACAACCACACCGCCAGCTGGCTCAAACCGCACCACACTCGGCAACAGGTTTCGACCGCTGGAATCCGCAAGAATCCGCGGCGACCGCTCCGCCGCACTTCCCCCCACCGGCCAAGAGGCAACCGCCACCAGCGAGTTGGTGGTTCCAAGATCAATACCAACAATGGGCTCGATGGTTGATGGTGCCATCGATGCCGCTGCGGCTAGAGAATCAGGGTTTTTCACAGAGTCTGCGGGCACAGCAAATAGTAGATCCCTGCTAGCACCAAATACCCCAAGGCTCAGCCTTCCATCCCCATCCCTTCCGCACGTCTTGCTAACCCCAGCTCCCGCCTTCCCTTTCATCTAAAAGCCTTTGCCTTTACCTCTCTCTGTCGTCCTCACCCTCCCTGCTCCTCCACCGCCAGCATCCCCATCGCATCCCGTGCCGATGATGCGATCTTGAACACACGGTCCAGTCCCGTGAGGTGAATCGTTGACCACAACTGGTCAGACATGCTGCACAGCAGCAGTTTGCTGCCACGATCCGTCAGCTTCTTGCGAATCCGCAGCAACTGCGCGAGGTGCGATGAATTCAAGTAATCAATATCAGTAAAGTCCAAAATCAAACCATGCCCTGGCGGCATGCTGTCACTCAACTCCAAACCCAAATTCCGCAGCCCCGCCTCCAGCCCATCCGCCACGCTCGCATCACCCGCGAGCGCTTCACCAGCAGCCGGACGCAGCGAATCAACTTGTATCACACGGTGTCGCATCGCTGCAAGCGTAGCCGCAAGTTGGTTTGCAGCCAGATCGGCGAGCGTTGCGCACCACGCGAGCCGAGAGCCTTCTGTTTTACTGCCTGTAGCGCCCGACTCATCCAGAGGAAACGGCGGAATCGGGGCACTTAAAAACTCAACTCATCGTACCGGTGCCCGCCCCGCCTTGCGCACCCGCATCAAATTCACCACCCCCACCGCAATCGCCACCGCATCTTCCAAAAGCCGGTTCACCAGCAGCAGGTCATACACGCCACAGTTCTGCGCCGTCGCGATCTCTTCACGTGCCTTTGCAAACCGCCGCAAAATTACCTCTTCACTCTCGCGAGCCCGCGCCCGCAGTCGCTGCAGCAGCGTGTCCTCACTCGGCGGCAGCACAAACACCGCAAACGCCTCGGGCATCTGCTTCTTCACACTCATCGCGCCTTGCACATCAATCTCTAAAATCACCAGCTTGCCCAGCGAGAGCTTCTCTTCAACCCAACTCCGCGGCGTGCCGTACCGCTTCCCAAACACCCCCGCATATTCCAGAAAATCCCCCGCCGCGATCATTTGGTCAAACGTTGCATCATCAATAAAGTGATAATCAACCCCCTCGCGGTCTGCGGCAGTCTTGGGCCGGGTCGTGCACGAAACACTAACCACCGCATCGGCAATCGCCGCCTCCACCGCTCGCGTAATCGTGGTCTTGCCCACGCCCGATGGCCCAGAAATAATCAGCAGCATCCCCCGTCCAGTACTCCTGCCTGCCGCGGCACTGCCCGGCTCATCACTGGCTTTTCCCGCAGAACCGCCCACACTACTGCTACCGATGCGCCCTCCAACCACCGCCTCGGGCTGATCCCCAGCCCGACGAGCGTGCGGCTGGTCGGAAGCGAACACCGGGTTGGCTGCCATTTGTTCCATATCGACCATTCACCCTCGCCCGACCACGAGCAAACACAACCTGCAACGTCCCAAAACCCAAAACAACCCCAAAATCGCCCACGTTTACCCCCTAAGGCCAATCCAGACCAAACTTAATTCTGCCCAACAAACCTCACCGGCTCCTTGGTATCCATCATCTGCACAAACGCATCAAACAAATACGCTGAATCATGCGGCCCCGGGCTCGCCTCCGGGTGATACTGCACGCAAAACACAGGCTTGTCCTTGAGCCGGAAGCCCGCCAGAGTCCCATCGTTCAGGTGCATGTGCGTCGCCTCACCGCCCACCGCTGCCAGCGATGCTGCGTCCACCGCAAAGCCATGGTTCTGGCTGGTAATTTCTACCTTGCCAGTCAGCAAGTTCTTCACCGGCTGGTTCGCCCCGCGATGGCCAAACGGCAGTTTAAACGTTGTCGCACCAATCGCCAGCCCCAGCATCTGGTGCCCAAGGCAAATGCCAAACATCGGAATAGATCCTCGTGCGCCCTTCTCACCCCGAATCAACTCCCGCAGCGTGGCCACCGTCTTCTCAACCGCCGCCGGGTCACCTGGGCCGTTACTAATAAACAGCCCATCAAACTCACCGGCATCAAACTTCTTGCGAATTTCCGCTGCCGATGTATCGTGCGGTATCACCGTCACATCACAGTCCCGGTCCGAGAGATTGCGCAGAATGTTCGCTTTCGCCCCACAATCCAGCGCCAGCACCTTGTGCCGCTTGGTTGGCTTGGCCACCCCCGTCATGCGCTGGTCCATCGTCCAATCCCCCAGCGTCTCAGCCCACGTCGCTTTGCTCGAGCAACCCACCAGCGGCACCAGGTTCTGCCCGGCCATACTCGGCGCCTTGCGGGCAATCTCCACAAGCTCCGCATCGCTCAAATCAGCCCGATCTGAAATCACCCCCTGCATCACGCCCGCCGTCCGCAGCTTCCGCGTCAGGGCCCGCGTGTCAAGCTCCGCAATCCCAAGCACCCCGGCC
This sequence comes from Phycisphaerales bacterium, assembly GCA_038231815.1. Classification (GTDB taxonomy): domain Bacteria; phylum Planctomycetota; class Phycisphaerae; order Phycisphaerales; family UBA1924; genus CAILKP01. The sequence goes on along the minus strand of JBBRKQ010000047.1, from coordinate 9,538 downwards.
TTCCGCAAATACGTGTCCAAATCATCTGTTGACCGGTAATTGCTCACCACCCGTGACAGTTCGCGAATCACCATCCCCGAAACCTGCACCTTCACACTCTCCACATCCTGCGGCCCGGTGCCGTAGTTGCCGATCATCGGCGAGGTCAGCACCAAGACCTGCCCCGTGTAGGACGGATCCGTCAGCGCTTCCTGATATCCCACCATTGCCGTGTTGAACACAACCTCCCCCGGCACCGCAATTTTTTGCCCGGTGGCCCCAAAGCCCACACCCCGAAACACCGAGCCATCCGCCAGCGCCAACCTCGCGACTGGGCGCGCAACTGGCCTTGACGTCGTGGCTTGCAATCTGGAAGCATCCTGAGGTTTGGGCGAGGTTGGCATGTTGGAACGCAGTTTAGGCAAAACCCACCACCCACCCCACCAAATGCCCAAATGTCCCGATTTTTCAATCGACAGCCCCTGCACCAAACACTCCCGTGCCGCATCAACATCTGGTCATCTGTCAATTCGACCATTTGACCATTTTGCCCAGAAGGACAACCCCATGTCCTCCCCAACCGCCTGTTTCCGCCCAGCCTCAACATTTCAAAAGCACGGGCACCACCACCGAGGTATAACCCCTGCCATGACTGAAGCCCTGCTCATCGTCGCCACCCTCCTCTCGCTCATCAGCCTCGCCATCGGGGTGCTGGTGCTGGTCAAAATCTCCAAACCCTTGGCCGATCCCGCCGCCGCCGCGGCCGTCGCCGCCCTCACGGCCGATCTCGCCCGCCTCCGCGATGATCTGCAGGTCATCGTGCGCACAATTCGCGAAGAATCCCTCGCCCAGCGCCAAGAACTCAGCGGCATGCTCACCCAGCAGCGCACCGAGCTGACCGACAATGTAAACGCGCTCCAAACCGGCATCGGTCGCTCATTTACCACGCTCTCCAGCTCACTCGGCGAAAAGGTTGACACCCTCTCCACCGGCATTGGCCAGGCCACCCTTGCCCAAAACCGCAGTCTCACAGCGCTGCAGGATGCCCAGACAACCGCAGCCGCCGCGCTCCGCGAAGAACTCTCCACCAACCTGCGGGCCGCGGCCACCGCTCAGGCCTCAGCCCAGGCCTCAGCCGCCGCAGCGCAGTCCACCAGCGCTGCCTCCCAGCAAAAATCGCTCAGCGAACAACTGGCCGCCACCCGCGCAGAAATCACCTCCGCCGTCCAGAAGATGTCCACCGAATCCAACGCCACCCTAAACGCCACCACCGAGCGCATCAGCACCCAACTCTCACACGAAGCCCGCAACAACGCCGAGGCGGGCGACAAACTCCGCGCAGCAGTCGAGGTCAAACTCACCAGCATCCAAACCGCGGCGGATGCCAAGCTCGAGCAGATGCGAGTCACCGTCGATGAAAAGCTCTCCAGCACCCTCAGCACCCGTCTGGGCGAAAGCTTCAAGCAAGTCTCCGACCGGCTCGAAGCCGTGCAGCAGGGCTTCGGTGAAATGAAGTCGCTGGCCGGCAACGTCACCGACCTCCGCCGTGTCATGACAAACGTTAAAACCCGTGGCGTCTGGGGTGAGGTGCAGCTAGGCAATCTGCTCGAACAGCTCTTCCCGCCAAGTCAGTACGAGGCCAATTTCAAACCCAAATCCCGCTCCGGAGATGTTGTTGAGTTCGCCCTGAAGCTGCCCGGCCCCGAGGGTGCGGGCGAGCCCGTGTACCTGCCGATTGACAGCAAATTCCCGATTGAAGACTACCAGCGCCTCGTGGCAGCGTCAGAAATCGGCGATGTCGATGCAGTCAAGGCCGCACAGAAAGCCCTCGAAGCCCGCATCTACGGCTGCGCTGAAGACATCCGCGACAAGTACATCGCCGTGCCCACCACCACCAACTTTGCCGTGCTGTTCCTGCCAACCGAGGCCCTGTACGCCGAGGTCATCAAAATCCCCGGCATGATGGAAGACCTGATCCGCAACTACAAAGTTGTCGTGCAGGGCCCCACCACATTCTCCGCCTTCGTCATGGCACTGCTCATGGGCTTCCGCACGCTCTCCATCCAAAAACGCTCGGCAGAGATTGACAAACTCCTGGGCGCTGTCCGCACCGACTTCGGTAAATTCACAGACCTGCTCGGCAAGGTTGAAGACAAACTCGATGACGCAAAGACCACCATCGGCAAGGCCCGCCAGCGCTCCACCCAAATCGTCAAGAAACTTGGCCGCGTCGAGTTTCTCCCCGAAGAGGACGCCAAACTCATACTCCCCGACCCCAACTTCGATCCTGATGCCATCGTCGAAGAACAAGACTAAATCTGGAACAGCCACCCCATTCCTCCGCCTCGCAACCTCTGCACCTCTACGCCTCTACGCCTTCCCTTTTGTCTTGGTACTTTCTCTATTCTCTCTTCCCTCAATCCTCCCGCTTCTCCGGCGTCTTCACCACCTGCACAAACGCGTTCAACTGCCGCCGCTCCTCCGTCGTCAAGCGCGCCAGCGTTTTCCTGCCAGATGCCACATCCAGCGCAATCGCCTTGCCTTCATTTAGGTTGATCGGCCGCAGCGACCGCGTTGAAATCGTCCGCGTCGTATTGCCCTCCTGCACCGTCACCGTGTCATTGCCGCCACCGCCGCACCCGCCCGCAACGGCCGCGGCAACCAAAAACACGGCAGCAACGCCCGCTGCCGCAGACCGAACAGAACACAATCTTTCACGCCGCGTTGGCCTCATAGGACACAATCTGTAGGCACCCTCACCCGCGGCCACCCGAATCCAGTCAAATCAACTCCAGCACATCCTCACCGGCTCGAGTTATACTGTCTGCTCATTCATCGGGCGAACTTCCGTTTCCCGTGCCTCCCGGGCCTCCCGTGCCTCCCCCGCCTCCCCCGCCTCGCACTGGCCCCCTGCCACAATCGACCCTCCCACGTTCCCCTTTGGGCAAACCCATGCGAAACGACATCGTCTACAACAACATCATCAATGCGGATGAAGCCAAACTCGCCCAAGCCGCGGCAGACCACGCCGCCACACTCCCGGCCGAACAGATGGATGCTCGGTTGTTCTACATCACCCAGCACTACCACCTCTACACCCAAGAGAACCACGCCGTCTGGCACGACCTGTTCGAACGCCGCTGGCAAATGCTCGAGGAGCAGGTCAGCCGCACATTTATCGACGGCTTAAAAATCCTCCGCCTCAGCCCCGACAAACTCCCCCTGCTCAACGACACCGTCCTGCAAGCCGACTGCACCATCGCCGATGGCACCGTACTGAAAAAAGGTACCAAGCTCGAAGGCATCAACCGCTACCTCGGAGAAGTCAGCGACTGGGCAAGCTTTGGCGTGCCCGGCTACCTCCCGGCCAAAAGCTTCTTCGCCTGCCTTGCCGCCCGCCAGTTCCCAACCACCGTGCTCATCCGCCCGCGCGAAGTGATGGACTACCTGCCCGAGCCCGATTTGTTCCACGATGTCTTCGGCCATGTCCCCCTTCACGCAAGCCGCGTCTTTGCCGACTTCCTGCAAACCTACGGCAAAGCCGCGCTGCTGTGCGAAGATGAACACCACATCAAACGCCTCGGCCGGCTGTTCTGGTTCACAGTCGAGTTCGGCCTGATCAAAGAAGACGGCCGCACCAAAATCTATGGCTCCGGCCTTGTGAGCAGCCACGGCGAAGCGGCGTGGTCCCTGCAAGGCGACCCCGCCACCGGCAAACAGCCCGAGCGCCGACCCTTCGACCTCGATCAAGTCTGCGAGACCGACTTTGAAATCGACCACTTCCAACCAATCTACTACGTGCTAGAAAGCTTCGAGCAGCTTCGCGATGCCATGAACAAATACGCTGAGCAAGTCATCGGCGAAGCAGGCCTCGCCAAAGCCACGATCTAATTTCCACCGCATAGCCAGCGGCCGGCAAGCAATTCGCTCGCAATCTCAGTGCCACCAAAACGCCCTGCTTTCCAGTACAACACAGGCTCCGAGATCACGCCTCGTGTCCCCTCCTTCCCCTGCCTCGCTCTGCGTTCCTTTCCCAGCATTCCTCCGCGCCCTCTGCGTTCATCGCTCCGCTCCGCATCCTCGCCATGCTCCATCCGCACAGCGCCACCAAGCTCCCTCTCGCCGTCGCGCTCGTCTGCAAAAACTCCGCTACCACCATCGGCCTCACCCTCCAGCGCCTCGCCCCGCTCGCCAGCGAAATCATCGCCCTCGACAGCGGCTCCACCGATGGTACACTTGACCTCCTCCGCAGCCACAGCGCCACCATCCATCAGGTTCAGTGGCAGGGCTTCGTCAAAACCAAACAAGCCGCGCTGCAAGCGTGCGCACAACCATGGATCCTGTGCGTCGATAGTGATGAAAGCCCCGAGCCCGAGCTCATCGCAAGCCTGCGCCAAGCCATCACCACCGATGATCCCACCGTCGACGGTTACACCCTAAACCGCAAAGTCTGGTACGCCGGCCGCTTCCTCCAGCACGCCTGGCAGCCAGAGCCCCGCCTCCGCCTCGTCCGCCGCAGCCGCGCCCATTGGACAGGTCTGGACCCGCACGACCAGCTCGTGCTCACAAGCCCAAACGCCCGCACCGGCCACCTCACGGGCGACCTCCGCCACGATTCCATCTCCACCTTTGCCGACTTTCTCGCCAAGCAGTGCGCCCACGGCAAAACCATGGCCGCCAGCATGCACGCCCAAGGCCGCACAACCAACTACTTCAAACTCGTCACCTCACCACCAGCCGCCTTCGCCAAGCAGATCATTCTGAAGCGAGCCTTCCTCGATGGCTACCGCGGCTGGCTTGCCGCCGCAGCCACCGCCACCGCCGCCCTCGCCAAACACGCCGCCCTGATCGAACTGCAAAACGCCCCAAGCCAAACCCCGCCACCACCCACACGGTAAATTAAGCAGTTCACACCCACAAATCACACCCAATACTTCACCCAAATCTGCCAAGCCCAACGTTTTAAAAAGCAGTCTTCCGCAAATCGCCCATCTCACCCGCTAACTTTCAATCCACCCTGCACCCGTCCTCATTTGACTATTTGACCACTTTCGATCGCCCACTTGCTCGCCACACCACCCACCCCCGACGACTGGTTCGCCCTCCCCTCCGCACCCGAGCAGGGTGCCGGCCTCCGCTTTGCCTGCACCATGTGCGGCAACTGCTGTTCCGGTCCTTCCGGCTTCGTACTCGTCAATGACACCGAACGCACCGCGCTCGCCGCCCGCCTCAACATCTCCGAGGCCGAGTTCACCGCCCGCTACACCACCATGCTCCACATCGGCCGCTCGCTGATTGAAAAGCCCGCGCCCGATCAATCTACCCGCGCCATGGACTGCATCTTCTTGGACCGCGACAAGTTCCCCGGCAAAGCCGTGTGCGGCGTCTATGAAGACCGCCCCCGCCAATGCCGCACCTGGCCCTTCTGGAACAGCACCCTGCACAACGCCGACAGTTGGTCCCGCGCCAGCCGCACCTGCCCCGGAATCAACAAAGGCCCGCTGCACGAACTCGTCCAAATCCGAATCAACCGAAACGTCGTTGACATCTAGACCACGCAAAAATAAACGCGTCACGCTCCGAAGCAACGCTCATACACCCAAGCCCCTTCGAAATCATCAGCACGCGACCCCTTCCCCACCCGCCCGCACTGCTGTTCTCAGCCTTCAGTAACCCCGAGCACCTGAAGCAATGGTGGGGCCCCAAAGACTTTACCAACATCTTCCGCACCTTTGATTTTCGCCCCGGCGGCATATGGGAATTCACCATGCACGGCCCCGATGGCAAAACCTACGAGAACACCAAAAAGTTCATCGAAGTCACACCCAAGCGCCGCATCGTCTTCAAACATCTAGACACCATGCACCCGTTCCGCATGGCCATGACCTTCGAGCCGCACGACAACCACTCCCACACACGGCACACCCGGCTCATGAATTTCGAAAGCAGCCGCGAAAACACTGCCCTTGCCGCGTTCATCACCCAAGCCAATGAGCAGAACTTTGACCGGCTCGAGACGCACTTGGCAACTTTGTCCAAGTGACCTCCCCGCAAAGCGGCACCTGCTCGTACGAACACAAGCCGCCCGTTCGCCTCAAACTCACCCGACGAAACTACAACCACACTAGGGCCACCCCCGGTTCCGTTATGCTTTCATGGTCAACCTCCTGCTTGGCAGTAAACTTCACGCTGAGATACCGCGTGCCTGAGATGCCGCGCCTGCACCCACATACAAAGCCCGAGGAGAATCGCATGACGACCACCCGCTCCATCCCCGTCCTATTCATCTGCGCTGCAGGCACCGTCGCCGCACTCTGCGCCCCCGCCGCACATGCAGATCTCACCCTCACGCCCGAAGGCATCGCCCGTGGTTTCTCACTGACAACCTTCGCCAGCGGCTTCGCCTCCTCCGGCGGCGTTGGCCCGGTCTCCATTGATTTCCAGACCGACGGTTCAATCCTCGTCAGTTCACTGATCGGCAACCGCATCCAGCGCTTTGCGAACACTGACAATCAGTCCGCCGCCACCGCCCCCGCGCTCAACTACCCGCCCGATGAGTTCCCCCACGGCATCGCTCACTTTGGGTCCACAATCTTCGTCTCACGCTTCTCCTCGCAAACCATCGTTGAATTAAACCCCGACGGCTCAATCAACCGCACCGTCGCCAGCGGCCTCGGCAACGCCCGTGATTTGCTAGCCAACCCGGTCACCGGTCGCCTGCTCACCTCCACCACCACCGGCATCCGCGATGTCAACCCCATCACCGGCACATTCACCACACTCATGACCGATGAGGCCGACGGTATCTCACTGTCCCAAGACGGCTCCATCGTCTACGGTGCGATCATCTCCGGTCCGCGCGGCGGTCACCTGATCGGCTACAGCACCAGCACGGGCCTTCCAGTTTTCGACTCCGGGTTCCTCTCCGGCGGCCTCGATGGCACCGCCCTCGGCTTCGGCGAACGCTTCGGGTACATCTACGGCAACATGAACAACGGCACCGTCCTGGAAATTAACCTCACTACCCTCGCCGCCAGCGTCATCGCCACCGGCGGCTCTCGTGGCGACTTTGTCTCGGCCGATCCCTCCGGCAGCGGCGATCTCCTCCTCACCCAGTCCGACCGCATCATCCGCCTCAGCGGCATCCCCTCCCCATCCGCCGCGGCAGTGCTCGCCCTCGGCGGCCTGCTCGCCTCCCGCCGCCGCCGGGCATAAGCAGCACACATCGTGCGCACATTTGCGGCGTGTGATATCCACCCCCCCATCCCAATCCAACGCGGGCGAACGCACCAGTGCTTTCGCCCGCGTTTTTTAGTTTCTCGACCCAATGCGCAGCGCTAACAGCAGGCACACCGGCCTGATTCGGTAAGATTCTCAACCATTGCCATCGCCCGCCCCGCAACCGGACAATCCTTCCCCGCCGTGACCACCCCGCCAAACAGCTCGCTACCCGCTCCCGCGTCCATATTCTCCCAGCATGATCACCTGGCCATGCTTCGCGCACTCGCCCTCGCCAAAACCGCCGCGAGCTTCGGAGAAGTCCCCGTTGGCGCCGTGGTCTACCACACCATCACCGGCCAAATCCTGGCCGAAGGATTTAACCGCCGTGAAATTGATGCCGACCCCCTCGCCCACGCCGAGACCATCGCCATCACCGCCGCCGCGAAAAAACTCGGCGACTGGCGCCTCACCGACTACACACTGGTCGTCACACTCGAGCCCTGCTGCATGTGCGCTGGTGCAGTCGTAAACGCCCGCCTCGGACGCCTCGTGTACGGAGCCAGCGACCCCAAAGCCGGCGCCTGCACCTCCCTGCACACCCTCACCACAGACTCCCGCCTGAACCACCGCATCACACCGGAATCCGGCCTCATGGCCACCGAGTGTGGCGATGTGCTCCGTGAGTTCTTCAAGAAGCTGCGCAAATAGTGCGGCCACAGCCGCCAAATACCCTGGATCAATCCGAGTCTTCACCGAAGTGTTTCGCAGCTGTGCCGACAGCGATCCGTTCGCCGAAGCCTCCCGGCAAATCCATTCCCTGCCAGTCTCGAGGACGCCTCGAAGCAGCTGCCGTTATGCTTGCTCAGCGGCCAACCATGGGCAGCGCCCGGCGTACGCTGATCACGAATGAGCAGGATCAGGTTCGAAATTACTGCGGGGCGCTGCAGCACGTGGCTGTGCGTTGAACCGCCTGGAACTTCACAATTGATCAGCTCAATTTGCAAGAGATTCTCTACGGTGGCCCCGGTCGCTTGAGGAATTTCTTCCATGTGGACGTTGCGAAGCCGCCTCCGGCCAGAGAATAGTGTATCTGCCCAACTCAGCGCCTCATCGGTTGCGTGGTCGTGGGCTGGCGAGTCGATCTCACTCCACCAGCCAAGCCCGATGGACCATCCGCCCGGTGGGAATCCGAACACGGCGGCAAGAACTAGCCATCACGATCAAGCCCGGCAAGGATCGTTTATCGAAAAACCGCCACGCCCAGCACCCGCGTACCCGGGCGCAATCCGGCATCGCACCGCCAGCACTCCGGTAGCGGGTGTTTGTTCATGCACGCCCTACAAAGTGCGCACAATACTCGTACCTTCTGATACTACTGCCACCACCAGCGGTATCTCCGCAGCGTTAACATCACACCACCGTAATCAGCAACTGGCCAACCGTACTGAACTGCCCGTTCGAGTCCGTCGCCCGGGCAAAGAGCAGGTACGTGCCAATCGGCACCGTGCTGCCAGCGCGGCTGAAGGTCCAGGTGTTGCTGGTTCCCACTCGCACCGCAGTGCCCATCAGCGTGTCGGCCGTTGTCAGCACGCCATCACCGTTGGAATCTCGATACAAGTTGATGCTGGTCACTGAAGTATCATCCGTCACATTTGACAGTGTCACCGTAAAGCTGCCAGCAGCAAGAATCGGCGCAGTTCCGGGAGTGGTCAGCGCTATCCCACCGATCACCGGGAGAGCATTGATGCGAACCGTCGTAGTCGCGGCAACACTCCTGCCACCCTCGTTGTCAACGGCCACCGCAAAGATGCGATTGATGCCCGGCGTAAAGCCAAGCGCACCAGTGCCGGTGTTCAACGCCAGCGTGTACCCACCCGCGGCCAGCGCATCTCCGCCCAGCGGAATTGCGGTGTTGATATCAAACGCCGCGTTCGATGCGTCCGCCGCCCGGTAGAAGCGGACAAGGGCGATCCGGCCATCGGCATCGGCCACGCCCGTGGCGGCCAAGTTCAGCGTGCCGCTAAGCGCGATCAGGGGATTCGGCGTAGCCGCCACCGCGGCAATGGTGGGCTCGCGATTGGCAACAGTGAACTTCACAGAAACCGGAGTGCCAAACGCACCACGATTATCCCTAGCACGGGCATACACCGTCGCGCCACCGGCGGGCAAGCCCGCCGTACTCACACTCAGCGTGGCGATGCCGCCCACCACGCTGGCCGTACCCAGCAGCCGGTCATGACCGGCAACAAACCCGGCGTTGCCCAGAAAGATGGAAACGTCGTTGCTGCCGACGTTCGCCACGGCGAGGTCGGGAGCGCCATCCCCGTTAAAGTCGCTG
>JBBRKQ010000046.1:0-29617 GCA_038231815.1 Phycisphaerales bacterium | reverse complement strand
GATCCCAAGACGGCCGAGGCTGTGCTGGAGGATTGCTATGTCTTGCTGTACGAGAAGAAGATCGCCAATATGGCCGATTTCCTTCCGTTCTTAAACAAGATTGCCACTGCTGGCAAGCCGGTGCTGATCATCGCTGAGGAAGTCGAGAGCGAGGCTCTTGCCGCGCTGGTCGTCAATCGTCTGCGTGGCGTGCTGAAGGTTTGCGCCGTCAAGGCCCCGGGCTTTGGTGATCGCCGTAAGTCCATGCTCGGCGACATCGCCGTGCTGACCGCTGGCACGTTCTTCTCCGAGGATCTTGGGCGGTCGCTGGAATCTGTTGAGCTCTCAGAGCTTGGCCGGGCCAAGCGGATTGTTGTTACCAAGGATGAGACCACGATCATTGAGGGAGCTGGCAAGAAGGCTGAGATTCAGTCCCGCGCGACTCAGATCAAGACTCAGCACGATAAGTCGACCAGTGATTATGACCGTGAGAAGCTCCAGGAGCGTCTTGCCAAGCTCACCGGCGGCGTGGCGATTATCTCCGTCGGCGGCACCAGTGAAGTGGCCATGAAGGAGAAGAAGGACGCCGTTGATGACGCCCTGCACTCCACCCGTCACGCGGCCAAGAACGGTTATGTTCCTGGTGGCGGCGTTGCGCTGCTTCGCACGCAGCCGGCGATTGAGAAGGCGATGAACAAGATCAAGAATGAAGATGAGAAGCTTGGCTATCTTATCGTCGCTAAGGCTGTTGCGGCCTGTGCGTATCAGATCGCTGTCAACGCGGGCCAAGATGGTGATATCGTTGTGGACAAGATCAACTCGGGCTCCGGCGGCTTTGGCTTTAACGCCATGACCGGCGAGTTCGTGGACCTGATCAAGGCTGGCATCATTGATGCTGCCAGCGTGCCCAAGACTGCACTGCTCAATGCGGCTTCGGTGGCGGGGCTCATGCTCACCACCAGCGTCATGGTCACAGAGAAGAAAGATGACAAGCCGGCGGCCGTTGGCGCGATTGCCTGATTGGGTGTGAAGGTGTCTTAAAGAGGCAAACCCACGGTTGACGGAATACAACTCACACGAGCCCGCGGCCAAACGGCCGCGGGCTCGATTTACAAACCGCCTTTGCTTGAAAATAGACCGATGTGTCGTCAGAGTTGCGCGATTCTGCTTGCATCCTTTTCTACTTGGCACGAGCATTTACAAGTAGGATTTCATCCCTTTCGCTGAATACCGAGATCTAAGACCGCCCTGCCCCGTAACCGCCCTGCCCCGCAACCTCTCCACTTTCTCCGCTCCCGCGTCCGCCTCTCTCCGCGTTCCTCACACTGCGTGACCCGCCAGCACAATGCCCCCAAACCAACGCGATTATTACGAGATTCTCGGCATCGATAAGTCCGCCTCGGAGGACGACATCAAACGCGCTTATCGGCGACTGGCGATGAAGTACCACCCCGACCGCAACCCCGGCGATGCGGATGCGGAAAAGAGCTTCAAAGAAGCCGCGGCGGCGTATGAGGTGTTATCTGACAACGGCAAGAAGCAGGTGTACGACCAGTACGGCCACGAGGGCCTGAAGGGGGCAGGTGGCCCCGCAGCACATGATTTCTCGCGGATGAATGTTGACGACATCTTCTCAATGTTCAATGACATCTTCGCCGGGCAGGGAGGCGGGGGTGGTCAGCGGCGTGCCTCGGCCCGTGGTTACGATCTTGAGACTCACGTTTCACTGTCGCTGGAGGAGGTGGCCACCGGCTGTGAAAAGACCGTTGAGTTCACCCGTATGGATGTGTGCGAGACGTGCACCGGCAGTGGTGCCAAGCCCGGCAGCAAGCCAGTGAAGTGTGCCACCTGCGGCGGGCACGGCAAGGTGCAGCAGTCGGGTCTGGGTGGCATGTTTCGCATGGTCACCGCGTGCCCGGCCTGCGGCGGTCGCGGCCAAGTTATCAAAGAATTCTGTTCGACTTGCAAGGGGAAGGGGCGCACGCCCAAGCCGCGGAAGCTTTCGGTGCGCGTGCCGGCTGGCATCGCCGATGGTCAGGCCGTTCGCGTACGCGGCGAGGGCGAGCCACCGGCGGTTGAAGAGAGCCGTGACGGCGCGGGCGCCCGGGGTGACTTGCATGTGGTTGTTGATTTGATGGACCACCGGCTTTTCAAGCGCGACGGTGATCATTTGGTGCTGGAACTGCCGATTTCCATCGCCCAGGCCGCTTTGGGGGCGGAGCTTGAAGTTGCCACGATTGATGGCGGCAAGACGACAGTTTCGATCCCCAAGGGCACGCAGTGGGGGGATCAGTTCCGGGTCGATAATCAGGGGCTGCCTGATTTGCAGTCTGTGCTGCGTGAGCGACCCCGCCGGGGAGATATGGTCGTTATTACTCGGGTAGAAGTTCCCCGTAAGCTCACGCCTCAGCAGGAGAAGCTGCTGCGCGAGTTTGCCAATTCTGGCGGCCAGCAGGTTTCAGTTGAAACCCAGTCGTTCTGGAAGCGGATGTTTGGCTGAGCCTTTCGGCGTTTGGTTCTGTGTGTTGAGGGTGCCGCTGGTGCTCCCGCAGATTTTCCTGGTCTCCCGTTCTCTTGGTTTCCCCGGGTTTCTTGGCCTCCCCCGTTTCGCTGGCCTCCCCCGTTTCGCTGGCCTCCCCCGTTTCCTCGCTCCCTCCCGTGCCGCCGCGGCACGCCACTTGCATGGTAGATTACTATGAATCCGTTCCGCCCGAAGCCTGACAGTTCTAAACCGCCCGGTGATCCTGCCGCCCACAACGCTGGTCAGCATCGTGATGGTGACAGCGCCGATCGCGATGGCCCCATGGCTGATGGGCCTGAGCGTGATCCGGATGTCACGAGCGATTTGATTGATTCGCTGCGGACTGAACTTTCGATTGTCAAAGATCAGCTTGCAGCGCAGACGGTTGAGCGTGACGAGTTGTTTAAGCGGTATCAGGCCGCATTGGCCGAGATGACCAACGCCGCCCGGCGGGCCCGCCAAAGTGAGGAGCAGGCCAAGGACATGGGTGTTCGTGCGGTGCTGCTGAACATTCTACCGGTGATGGACCACTTTGACTTTGCGCTCAATCAGGACCCGGCAAAGGTTACTGCCAGCTCGGTAATTGCGGGTGTGACGATGATCAAAGAAGAGCTCGTCAGAGCGTTGGCGACGCAGGGTGCGGTGCTGGTGAACCCGGCCCGCAACGCGGAGTTTGACCCCATGCAGCAGGAAGCCGTCATGCAGCAACCTGCCGATGATGTTGAGCCGGGCCACGTCGTGCAGACCCTTCGCACCGGGTTCGTGCTCGCCGGGCGCACCGTTCGTCCGGCTCAGGTGATCTTGGCCCCGCGTGATTGAGCGTGCTGGCGACCGTAGCGGTGACTGGCGTTTTTCGTGCTGCCAATATCTTTCTTTGTGTATGTTTTTTTGATCGCCCTGAACTCCCTCGGCTTTGGCCATGCCCTTTCGCCTTGAACTCACCAGCGTGTTCTCCGCGGCCCACGCCATTGTTATTGGTGGCTGGCGAGAGCCGCTGCACGGACACGACTGGCGTGTGACGGCGACGATTGAAGGTGCGACGCTGGATTCTGACGGCCTGCTGGTTGACTTTCACGCCGTAGAAGCCGCCCTCAAAGCGATCATCGCCCCGTTTCACAATCGGTCGCTGAACGAAACGCCTCCATTTGATGTGGCGAACCCAACTGCCGAACTTGTGGCCAAGCACATCGGTGAGGGGCTGGAGGCGTGGCTTTTGAGCGATGCGGCGACGGTTGCGCGTGGCGTCAGGCTGGTTCAGGTCCGGATAACTGAAGCCGTGGGTTGTGCGGCTACATACATTCCGGGTTGAATGCCTCACCCAGCGACACGTTTGGCGGGCAATAACATCCAATGATGCAGGGACGAGTGACCTGCGCTGCACGGCGGCCTGTGTCACTGCGTCGCTGTGTGTTGGTTGAAGTTCGCGGGACCTTTGGTTGGTCCAAGCATTGCGGGACCTAGCCGAGTGGCCGTTCCGGTTCCTTTTCCTTTCGGACTCTTTGATGACCGCTAAGCCTGTTGTCCCTCACCTTTCGAAACTTGCCATGACCCCGCAGCCGGCGGTGGGTTTCTCGGCTGCTGCGGCCGCCGTTGCAGCCCCGGTCCACGAGGTCGGCAGGTCTCGACCGATCGGGCCGACCACATTTGCGGGGGTGTCACCAGTTGAGCTGCTGAGCACATCGGCAGCGATTGCCCGGCCGGATATTGGTCCGGACAGCCGCACGCTGAACCGGGATTTGTCGTGGCTTGAGTTTAACGCCAGGGTGCTGTATCAGGGGTTTGATGAGCGCCTGCCGATTTTGGAGCGGGCTCGTTTTTTAGCGATCTTCACGAGTAATTTGGATGAGTTTGTGCAGAAGCGGGTGGGGTACTTGCTGCGAGCGATGGCTGCTGGTGCACGCCCGGATGGTGATGGCTCACCCGGCCCTGCGGAGATGCTGGCGATGGTTCGTCGCACGTTTGAGCACTTGGAGGATCAGCAGACGCAGTGCTTTGAGCGGCACGTGCGGCCCGGCTTGGCGGCGGCGGGTATTGAGCTTTTGGATTACTCGGATCTCTCAGATACTGAGAAGGTGCTGATCGATGATTGGTACCGGCGCTGGGTGTTTCCGATTCTGACGCCACTGGCGGTTGACCCGGGGCACCGGTTTCCGTTCATCAGCAATTTGTCAAGCAACCTTGGTGTGCTGCTGAAGGAGCCCGGGCGCGATGAGTTGTTGTTTGCGCGCGTGAAGGTGCCGAACCAGTCGGGGCTGTCTCAGTGGGTTCGGGTGCCGGACCCGACGGGCAAGCGGCCGGAGCCGGGGCGCGGCAGGTTTGTGCCGCTGCACGATGTGATTCGCAACAATCTGGGCGATTTGTTCCCGGGGATGAAGATCACCGAGGTCATGGCTTTTCGGGTGACTCGGGCGGCTGACGGCAGCGACGACGGCACGATGGACAGCGATACTGAGAATCTGCTTGCGTATGTGGAGCAGCAACTGAAGCGGCGGCGGTTTGCCGATGTGGTGCGGCTGGAGGTGGGCAAGGGTGCGACCAAGGACCTCGTGGAGCGGGTGGTGGATATGTTCCACATCCGGGCCGAGGATACAGACTTGTCACAGGGGCTACTGGACTTCCGGTCGCTGTTTGAGATTGCGGACCTGCCGCGGCCGGATTTGAAGCTGAAGCCATGGAGCCCGATTGTGCCGCGGCGGTTGTCGCGTGATGACGAGACGATTTTTGACATCATCAAGCGTGGTGATGTGCTGGTACACCATCCGTACGAGTCATTCGCGGCCTCTGCCGAGCGGTTTATTGCCGAGGCGGTCAGCGATCCGGATGTTCTGGCGATCAAGCAGACTATTTATCGCACGACGCGCAACAGCCCGTTTGTGCAGCACATGATCCGGGCGGCTGAGCAGGGCAAGCAGGTTGCGTGCTTAGTTGAGCTGCGAGCCAGGTTTGATGAGGGCCGCAACGTGCGGCTGGCGCAGGCGCTAGAGAAGGCCGGCGTGCACGTGGCGTATGGTGTTGTGGGATTAAAGACGCACTGCAAGGCGGCGCTTGTGATTCGGCGTGAGGCCGATGGTCTGCGGGCGTATGCGCACATCGGTACTGGCAACTATCACCCGGCGACGGCGGCGTTGTACACGGACCTTGGATTGCTGACGTGCAACCCGCAGCTGACGGGCGACGTGGTTGACATGTTTAATCTGCTTACTGGACGGAGCAAGAAGCAGGAATACCAGCACCTGCTGGTGGCACCTGCGACGATGAAGCCCAGCTTTTTGCGGCTGATCGAGCGTGAGACCGAGCTTGCGCGGCAGCACAGCGCTGGCAAGTCGCCGGTGGGTGGACGGATCATCGCCAAGATGAACGCGCTGGAGGACAAGGACGTGACTGAGGCGCTGTACCGCGCCAGTGGTGCGGGCGTGAAGATCACACTCTTTGTCCGCGGCTTCTGTTGTTTGCGACCGGGTGTTGAAGGAATGTCAGAGAACATCACGGTGACCAGTGTGGTGGGGCGATTCCTAGAACACTCGCGGATCTTCTTCTTTGGGTCGGGAGAGGCGGACCCGGTCAATGGGCAGTGGTTTATGGGCTCCGCCGACTGGATGTACCGCAACCTCGAGCAGCGTGTTGAGGCAATTACGCCGGTACTGGACAAAACGGCGCGTGCCAAGCTCAAGGGAATCTTTGATGTGCTCTCGGCGGATTGCCGCCACGCGTGGGACCTTGAGTCCGACGGCCGCTATGTGCTGCGCACCGTGCCAGCGACAATCGCTAAAGCTGACGAAGATTGCATCGAGCGGCTGGGCACGTTTGAGTACATGATGCGAGAGGCGGTAAAGGGGGAGTGAGGGGGGCGGAGGGCCAAATGTCCAAACGGCAAAACGGCAAAACGGCAAAATGGCCAAATGGCTAAATGAAGGCAGGGCGATGAGGATGGTTTGGGACGCAGGCGGGTGAGGTCGTAGATTATGACTCAAAGTCTGCCGGCGGCTTCTCTGCGAAGCGCCGCTTGGGCTGTCACTTTGTAGTCTGACCCGCCACGCGGTTACGAACCGGAGTTGCCCATCGGGGCGACGACCGCCGGGGGGATGATTTCCAGTTCAGTGCTTAGAGCCGGCGCGGGACCGGCTTCGTCGGCGCTGATTCCGACGGTGCTGTCCACGCTCGGAGTCATTGCTCCGCCGCTGCGCTCGACGGTTATTGCAACCCGCACTGGGTGGTCAATTCGCACTGCGGCGTTAATGGCAAGCACGAGTGGTCTGCCATCGCTTGGAACATCAAACACGCAGGCGGGGACTGGAGAGTTGGCATCGCGAAGAGCATCAACAATCCAAAGTTGGTACTGGTCACCCGGCCGCGTCAGCGGAGGAAGACCGGTGAGCTTGATGAAGCCAGCTTGCTGGGTTGATGACCAGAATACCTCACCGATCGGGGCGGCGCTGGCAACCAGCGATGGAGGAACCGGGGGGCCCACGATTGGTTCAACGCTTTCGTCAATTGTCGCGTAAGCGTTTGGGGCCAAGGCCAGTGTCATCGTCCGAGCATCGCTGCCGGACTCGCTGATGAACTTGGCAAGCTTGCTCTCCGCATCTGTGGCGGCTGCAAGCTCTGAAGCTGGGCTTGGGTCGGCGGCCAGAGCGGTGTTCACCGGGGCGGCCTCGGGGCTCGCTTGAGCAACAACCGTGGTCACTGGGATGGTTTGCGCGGTCGGTCGCACCCAGCCAAGAACGGCGATGGCCAAGCATGCCGCCGCGGCGAGCCAACCGGCGTTGCGGCGGGCGAACCCGGCGGGGAGGATGCTGGTAGCGCGATCTGCAAGTTGCACGCCGCCGCCTGCGATGCGGGCCAGAACACCGGCCGGTTCGCCCTCGCTGCGGGCATCGCTGTACTGTTCGATGAGTTCATGACGGCCGGCGCTGTCACGCGCGACATCGTGCTGGCCACTGCTTAGCCAAACATCACCGGCGGCAAGGATGCGGTTTCGCAGTTGCACCGGAAGCTTCTCAGCAGCCGCATCTTCGGCCAGGTCGCTTGAGGCGGCCATGAGTTCAAGGTCAAGCTCAGCTGCCAGCAACTCATAGCCATCATCCATCGTGCGGCCGGACTTTGACAGCAAGAAGCTCAGTTCCGCCTCGCCCGCTGCATCAAGCCCCTGGGTTGCGCGGTCAATTAGCAACTGCTCCATCCTGTCTGACAGTTCGCCGGTCAACGCATCACCAGCGAGATCATCGCGACGTGGATCGGGTTGGGAAGGAGTGGGGGGCACGGGAGGCAAGCAGTACAGGTGGCAGTGGGGGGACTACAAAGTTAGACTGTTACAAGGGGCTTGAAAAACTAAGCAGAGAACCAAGCGGAGAGCCGAACGGAGGGCCAAACGGAGGGCCAAACGGAGGCCCAAACGGAGATTGTCATCGGGCAACAGTGGTATCGAACGTGGGAGACCGATGCACGAATCAATCACTCATCTCTTGTCTGATCGCCGGAGTTCCGCCAACGGATTCACGAAGCGCCATTAATCCGCGGCGAACGTGGGTTTTTACTGTTCCTAGCGGCATACCCGTTGCCTGAGCAATTTGCTCGTGTGATAATCCGCGGAGTATCGCCAAACGAAGCACCATCTGCTGCTCGGGGCGGAGTTTGGCGAGTTCGGCCATCGCCGCGGAGCCTGCTTCGGTGTTCTCGGACTTGTCAGCCTCAACTGGCGCTGGTGAACACGCGGCCAGAATCTCCTGATCAGTTGGCGTCGCGTGAATTCGTCGTGAGACGCGCCGGCGACGGTCGATCAGACGCCTTCTGGCCACCATGGCAACAAAGGTCTCTTCCGAGCCGATTGCAGAGTCGTAGCGGTGGGCGGATTTCCACAGCGCCACGAAGATTTCCTGGACGGCATCTTCCACCTCTGACTGGTCAAATGAAAAACGGCGGGCCAGTGCGAACACCAGCCCGCCGTATTGGTCGGTCAGTTCCCGAATTGCTGAAGGTTGCCCTTCAGCTACGCGGCTAAGGATTGAGTCACGCACACTGATGCTCTTGGTCCGGTCTCACGACTGGAAGGATAGCAACACCATACAGCGAAACGCAAGAACTTAGACGCGGCTCTCTTTCTCGCCCGTTGGCGCCGCCGTCAAGCGGGGCCAATTCAGGTGGGAACGGTCCGGAAGTCAAATTACTTGGGGGCCGGGGCCTTGGGGGCATCGGCCTTGGGGGCGTCAGCCTTCGGAGCGGAGTGGCCAGCATCCTTCTTCATGTCGGCAGCGACTGGGGTAATGACGGAGTCGATCACGTGGATGACGCCGTTGGTGCACTCGATGTCGGTTGCGGTGACCGTGGCCATGCCGTTCTTGTTGCCGATCTTGACGGTCTTGTCCTTGACTTCGATGTTGAACGAGGTGCCCTGGAGGGTCTTGCTCGACTCCTTCATCTTGACGACGTCAGCAGCCTTGACGGAGGCGGCGATGACGTGGAACTTCAGAACATCACCCAGAGCGGTCTTGTTCTCGGGCTTCAGGAGGTCGGCGACCTTCTCTTTACCGAGTTTCTCGAACGCGGCGTTGGTGGGAGCGAAGACGGTGAAGGGACCCTTGCCCTGGAGGGCCTCAACCAAGCCAGCAGCCTTGAGGGCGGCGACCAGGGTTGAGAAGTCCTTGTTGGCAACTGCGGTGCCAACGATGTCCATCTTGGCCATCGCGTCGGCCTTGGGGGCGGCGGGAGCAACCGGGGCAGCGGGCGCCGGGGTGGCGGGCTTGGCCAGGACCATGGTGGAGAGACCAGCGACGGCGATCAGAGCGATGAGCTTGTTCATACAAAACCTTTCAGGATTGACCGCCCGGGACAATTCCGGAACAGGTCGGGTGCGAATTTCCCTATTACTGGGCGGCCCAACATTGGGCTGCCTCATGTGGGCAAAGTGACTTCGCCGGGCGTGTTGCGGTGGATTCGCGATGAAGAGTATTCGGGTCAAAAAAGTGTAAAGTCCTATAATTTCAATGATTCGGACCGTCGATGTCGTTCGTGTGCTGGACCTTCTGCATATTCAGCGGTATGTGCGGGTTGGTCGCGTGCCGCCGGGCATCAGTGGTGACGATGAGCTCCTCCAGCGACTGGGCAGTTGTGGTTCTGCATCCGCCGCCCCATCTCGCTACTGTCCGCCCCCCATATGGCATTCTTTAAGTCCATCCTCGGCAAGATCAAGCAAGGCCTCGCTGCCACCCGCGACACGCTGGTGACCGGCCTGAAGAATTTGATCCTGGGCCGCAAGCTTGATGAAAAGCTCATCGACGATGTTGAGGTCATGCTGCTGCAGGCGGATGTGGGGCCGGCTGCCACGGGCAAGCTCATCACCTCGGCACGAGCAGACTTTCGAGCGGGCAAGATGCAGGACTCCAAGGACTTGCTTGCTCACCTCAAAGCAGGCTTAAAGGAGCTGCTGGGCGGGCCGCAAACCCAACTTGCGGAGGCTGGCGTGGTGCCAGCGGATGAGGCGGGCAGGGCAATGGGCGTTGCGATGGGCCTAGCCCCCGGAGCCAAGATACCGACGGTGTATCTGGTGACTGGCATTAATGGTGCCGGTAAGACCACAAGCATCGCCAAGCTGGCCAACTTGCTTAAACAGCAAAATAAGACGGTCATGCTCGCGGCGTGCGACACGTTTCGGGCTGGGGCAGTGCGGCAGCTTGAGATTTGGAGTGAGCGGCTGGGTGTTGAGCTGGTTAAAGGTCAGCAAGGAGGCGACCCGGCGGCCGTGGCATTTGATGCCTGCCAAGCCGCACTAGCGCGCGGGGTGGATGTTCTGATTTTGGATACCGCTGGCCGCCTGCAGACGCAGGATCCGCTGATGCGTCAGCTCGGCAAGATCAAATCCGTGATCGCCCGCAAGATCCCGGGCTCACCCCATGAAACGCTGCTGGTGCTGGATGCGACCACCGGCCAAAACGCGCTGCGACAGGCGGAAGAGTTCGGCAAGTTCGCGGCGGTGAGTGGGATTATTTTGGCCAAGCTTGACGGCACGGCCAAAGGCGGCGTTGTGGTGGCGGTTCGGCAGGCCTCGAACATACCGGTGAAGTTTGTGGGGGTGGGCGAGTCGCTTAATGATCTTGAACCGTTTGATGCGGATTCGTTTGTGGATGCGTTGTTTGAGGAGTGAGTGGGGGGGTCAACGCAACGCCATGAATTAGATTTTAACCTGCGAAAGTTCTGCCTGGGTGGGTGTGGTCAGCATCACCCGATGTTTGCCCGCTCCAAGATACGCTCTGCAAGAACCTTGTATTGGGATTTGCAGTCTTGCACCGCCGCGGCGTGTCCACCAATGGCCCCATCAGCGGGGGTAAGATGAAACATTGGCTTGCGGGCATCATGGGCCATTGGCACCAGGCTTTTGAAGTGTTTGAGGATTGCGAGTTGGTTGGGGTCGCTCTGTGCCGCGGTCGCCGTTGGGTCTTGCCCGAGCACCTCTTTGGAGTAGACGGTGGCAATGTGCTCGCTGGGGTGCGGCGATGGGCGAACCGGTCGGTTCCCGCGGGTTGCCGAATCGACGAGCACATATCCCAAAGCCTCCATGCAGCCGAGCGGCGGCGAGAATCCTTGGGGGACGTGCTTGTGCTTTCGCTCTTGCCACTCCTGCCTCCACTTGCGGAGTGTCGGTCCCAGTTTGCTCAAGCCAAACCGCGAAATGGGATAATCGGCAAGGGGGATGATGACATAGTCTGCCGCGACCAGTGCCGCCCGATTGATGGCATCGAGGTTTGAACCAAGATTGATCAAGACCAAGTTGCTCGCAAGAACTTTGGCCGCCAACTCGATGACGCGATGCACAATGCTCGTGCTGCGAAGACCAGCCGCGGCGGCGGCTGGATCGTCCGACATGCACTCTTTCCAGGCTTGCGATAAAGAGTCTTCGAAACGGCCAAGTGCCGGATCGCCAGCAATGAAACTCAGGTTCGTTCCAAGATTTCGTACTGTCGAAAGTACGTTCGCGTCATTTTCGGGCTTGGCAAACATCATCGCACCCAGCACGCTTTGGGGGCGGTTGGATGGCAGCCAGATCGCATCGATCGCTGAGTCATCGAGAACGTGATTGGTCAGATGCAGTGCCGGGTCCAAGTCCACCATTAAAACGCGCTGTCCTAGATCACAGAACATCCAGGCAAGGTCTGAAACAAGCAGCGCGTTCCGCTCGTCCAATCTGGAAATGTTGTTAAAGAAAGCAATTGTTTTCACGGCCGCTTCCTCACGATCATCGCCAAGTGATTCTCACCCACCACATACTCAAGTGCCGGGCTTCCGTTGTCGGCCAATCGCTTCTTTGCCAATGCGATGCCGCGGCCGAAGCGGTTGGCAAAGCCGAGCGTCTTGGCCGCCTCCGCCAGCACGGGATTTCGATAGGAGGTGCCGTTGGGGAATTGATCCTTTGTCAAGTCCCCGTACAGCGAGCCGGGGTTTTGGATTTCGATTCGGTCGGAGAAATGGTTGATTGAAATTGGCGTCGTGGAGCCCTCATAGTTGCGGTGCACCAGTGCGTTGATGAACAGTTCGTGCATCGCAACTTCCGGAAAGTCAGCAACCATCACTTCGGACAGGTCTTCGCGCCGCACGGGGCGATGTCCGGCGAGTTCTTTGGTCAGCCTGTCGAGATCACGCATCATGTTCAGCAGGTCACCGCTGATCGTTTGCTCGCGCACGGGTGTGTCAGCCTGACTCGGCCCATCATAACGCACATACTGCACATAAGCCCCGGGCACAAATGAGAGTGGATCTTTGCCGAACAGCAGCACAGCAGCGTTTGTGGGTGCCCCAAGTTTTTTGTGGTACATCCGCAGTGAGCCGAGTTGCTCTTGAAGGGTCCTTCCGTTCTCGTTTAGAACTTCAGCCGAAACACCACTGGGTAGATAGGTTGTCGTGAATAGATCAAGTGCCAAGTCATCGAGCGATGCATCAATGCACGCCCGCGTGTCCCAAGTTCGGGCGCGATCAACACGGCGTTCCTCCAGCCTTGGTTCCTGCTCCGCCGTTGCGCGGTCCTTCGAGGGTCCGGTGCGGATCCACACTGTCTGCTTGTACCGCACCGGCGGCATGTGTGAAGGCTGAACCTCGGCCACGGCGATATCTAAGCCTGCATGAGCCGCTTTGAAAACGTGCATCGTCGGAATGGGCAAGATGTTGCCGTTGTCTCTTAATCCGGCCAAGAACTCGAGCAGCCGTTCGTCAACCTTTGCCCCGGTGGGTTTGCCATCTTTGTCAACCCCGATCAGCAGATAACCGGGCTGGCCCGAGCCCGGCATGTCGTTGGCAAATGCACAGATCGCCTCGCAGAATTTGTCGGTGTTTGTAAGCGACTCAGTACGCTCAATTCGGTACGACTCCAAGTCTGTCAATAGCGTTGCGATGTCGACCTGCGCAGGCATGCGTTTAGAGTATGCACCGACGGTTCTGGTCCGATTCTGTGGGTTTCATTGGGTTGCGATTTGTTCCTTCACTCGTCCGATTGACATCTAGGGTGCGGGGTAGGGTGCGGGGCTCCAATTTGGTCGCAATCAACAGCAAAGCCGTCCTGGAGTTGCCCGGGACGGCTTTGCGAGATTCTGCGACATTTGTTCTTAAATGCTTAGCACCCCACAACAGCCCGCCGCCGCCGTGATGCAAACACGCCTGCCAGCGAGAGGAGTACAACTGCAGACGGTGTGGGAATCTGGGCGACCGTACCATCGTAAAAGCGTGAGAGATCGAGTGTGCAGTTCGGGTCCGCGGCAAGGTAGTACAGGGTGTGGCCGTTCAGGTCTACTCGGCTGTCTGAACTAATACCAAGGAATCGCGTGTAGATTACTTCGACACCGCCGCCGTCGTTGGCGGTGAGATCACCGATGCTGACATTGGATGAGTTTGCAAAGCACAAGCTATTGAAGGCGAACTGGAAGGCGAGCCCGGCTAGGACCTGTCCGGCATCACGGCTGAGCGCTTCCATATTGACCATGTCTGTTGATGTGCCAGCACCGTCCCACAGCATGTTTAGGCCGTTGAAGTTGCTGGCGTTGGCGGGCACAGCGCCGGTTGCGGCTCTGCTGGTCCAATCTGCGGACCCACCCATGACGAACAACCCGGTGCCGGTAACCACACCGGTGGTCTCGTTGACAAAGTCGTGACTGGTGAGGTTGATCGCCGGGCGGGTTGCTGCAGTACCCGCAAAGGTGATGCGCCCAAAGTTGGTCGTCGTAAAGTCTCCACCCGCGACGGGGTTTGACTGGCCGTTGTACTGGCTGATCGCAGTATCGGTCCGGTTCAGCGTGATGGTGCCTCGGTTCTCGGCGTTGCCAGTGACGAACAAGTTACCGCGACCGGCGATGTTGATGCGGGCCTCCGCCCGGTTATCCAAGGCAAGGCCCGGATTCTCGGTTGCGGTGCGTGCGTTTACGGTACCGCGCGAGCCGATTTCTATCAGGCCGGAGGCGAACACTGGAGGTCCAACGATATTGGTGCTGTTGATGATCGCGCCGGTAAAGTTTCCGTCACCAGAAACGCCGTCGCCCGAGACGTTGAGCCTGCCACCCGGTCCGTTAAAATATAGGTTGCGGCTTGTGAACTCTCCGCCAGCGCGGATGTTGGTGGTGCCGTAATTAAAAGCGACGTCCGTCGTGATGGTGCCCGTGCGGGTGCCGTTGCCCGCGACTGTGATTTCGCCCCGAGTGCCGTTTAAGAACAACGCGGTGTGGCTCGCGCCGTTGGTGATGGCGATGCGACCGCCCGCATCGACAAAGATTCGGGCGTTGCCAGCGGGGTCTACATCGTTGACGCGATCGTTGTTGAGCGCCACCGGAAACCCGTCGAGTGCCGCCACCGGGCCTACTGCCGGCGGCAGGCCTGCGCCCGCTTCCAGCACGCTGGGCTGCCCGGCCGCATCGCTGCCGTTGCGGATGATGCCGCGATTGTCGAGTTGGCTGTTGACTTCCATCCGTCCGCCAGCTTGCAGTTCAATACTGCCGGTTGTGGTGTTCAATACAGATTTGGTTGGTTGCAGGGTGTTGCCCGTCGGTGCCGGATACGCAATTGTGTCCGCTCCCGGCAGCCCAAAGCCAGCTTGAATCAATGCGCCCTCGCGGGCCCGCAAGATGCCGCCGTTGTCAATTTGCGTGCTGGAGATCACCCGTGTGCCTGCACCGCTGGCCAAGATCATGCCGCTGCTGACGATGCCAGTTTGGCCTGTGACACGCAGTGCTTTGCCGTTGGAGACTTCAAGTCGCAGGTCGTTGGCAAGCCCCATCAAGTTGGCGGAGTCCGCGAAGTTCAGCTGCACGGTGTACGCGCCGGAATCAGCGCCCGCTGTGGGATCCAGAATTACAAAGTCGCCATCAAGCGGGATTGCGTTGGTCAGCGGCGTGCTCTGCCGGCTCCAGTTTGCTGCGTTCCATCCGCCCGTTCCCGGAAGCGTGCTCCAGCGATTCCAAACCCCCGCATTGGCTGCTCCGCCACCCGGAGAGACGCCGCGCCCTGCAATGAAATCAAGATATGGGGAGATACGAGTATCAACATCCATTCCTGCGGCGACGCCGGCATTGGCCGTGCGGAAGCTATGCACGCCGATGAGCCGTTCGACACCATTGACCATGGCAAACGATGGTCCGCCGGAATCACCCTGGAAAAAGCCGTTCGAACCGGTGTATCCGCCCGCGACCGCCGCCTCGCTGCGGTCATGGAGCCACTCGCCAGCGCGGTAGCCTCGGCCAAATCCGATCGGTGCACCGGCGTCACCCCGGAACGGACGCGTGATACCTTCCAGCAGGTTGGCGTTGGTCACGCCGTCACCAGATTGCCAGCCCACGATCCGAACGTCCACCGGGGTGGCAGCCCCCATTGGGGGGTTGATACGTGCGATGATGTTGGCCTCATCGGCCACGCTGGCGAGAATGTTGGCCGGCGCTGCGTTGGCAGTTTGCCCGTTAATGATGTAACGCAGCGCGATGTCATTGGCGCCGAAGTTCACGTTGCCGCCATAATTCGGGTGCGTGATCGATGCGGCCATGTACTGGCGGCCGGTGAGTTCAACCCGGCTGACGGACATGTACCGTGGGTTGCCTGGGGTAAAGCCGATGCAGTGTGACGCCGTCATGATCACGCCGTTGCCCAAGTGCGTCTCCGTGCAACTTGCGACTCCGGTGCGGCTGAACTCGCTCTGTCCCATTCCCACATAGTTTCGGGCGCTGATGACCGGCGCTGCGCCAGCCAGCGGATCGATACCCGAAGCGTGCATGGCGGGAAGGCTTGTTCCAGCACACAGGGCCAAGGTCATCACGGTTCGATTCGAGCGCGTAGCGATCATCGGTCTACTCCTTCACTTGAGACTTGTTAGTTATGGAACGTTTTTAACTTTGGCTTGCCGGGCAGAAACACCGGCGCAGGGACCGCGAATGGGGACCAGCGCGAGCGATAATCGCGTGGACTCTCGGTGGTTCAATATACAGCCAACTGTGGAGTTGTCAACCACATTCAGGGAAGATATCCGAACTGATGAAAACTGGGGCAAACCCCAGTCGCTCGGTCTGAATCGTGTTTCGATCGGTGAATAGACGGTGGTTTTGGCGTGGGTGGTATTGCCGAGTGGAAGGGCGTGCCGGGCGGCACCCTCTATTTTGCCTCACCCCGAGTCGCCTGGAGGATTTTGACTCTGCTCAAAGCGAGCATTCGCAGGGGAGTCCGCGATGTTCGCTACTAGAGGTGTGCAGGCTCGGGCGCTTTGACGCTGGTGTTACCAGAGTTCAGATTCGCTGGCACATTCTGTTCGTTGCGGTACACTCTGTTGTATGCCCGAACTGCCAAAAAACCAGCCGAACTCGTTGCCAGATGCTCCGGCTCCGGGAGGAGTGTTTGCATGGGCCACGCTGCTTGGCCCTGCAGCGGCGATTGGAATTTTCGCAAGCGTGTGCAGTGCGCAGCCGCTTACGACCGACGCCAGGCTTAAGGCTGAGGTTGTCGCGACCGGTTTGCCCACTGGGATAGACAACTTGGTCTCGGCCATGGTGATGCTTGATGAGCAGACTGCGCTGCTTTGCTATCGCTCGACCGGAATTGTGCGCAGGATTGATTTGCCGGGACTCTCGGCCAGTGCGGTTATTCCTGCCTCAGCGGGTGCGATCGTGGCGGACCTTGACATCATCGCGCGGACAGCGGGGGATGGGCAATCTGAATATGGGGTTCAGGGCATCACGCTGGATCCGGGTTTTCCGACGGTCCCGTATGTGTATATTCGCTACGACGCCTCGTTCGTGCCGGGGGTTGATCAGCCGCAGAGTGGGTTTACCGAGTTTGTATTGCCTGGCCCGGCCCAGAATGTGGTGGATCGTTTTGTGTGGGATCCGGCGGCGGGTGGCGGCACAGGTTCACTCACGTTTTCGTTGCGGCTGCACACGGTCAATATTCTGTCACGGTACCACCATGGTGGGCCTCCGGTATTTGGCCCGGACGGGAAAATATACATTCCGCTGGGCGATCAGCGGGCGAGCATCAACCGCACGTTCAACAACAATGGCGAGGTGTTCATTCAGGCCGGCGTGGTACACCGCATCAATGCGGACGGTTCGATTCCGGCTGACAACCCGTTTCCGCCAAGCCGCTCTGGCATCGCGGGAACTGAGAAGTGGTTTGCGTATGGGTACCGAAACATGTACGGAATGGCCTTTGATCCGCTCTCGCCGGTCGCTGGCGGCGGGCTTTGGCTCACCGATAACGGTGAGGCAACCTACGACGAGTTGAACTACGTGCCCCGATCTGCCAACGGCGGCTTTGTTGATATCGCCGGGCCTACAGGCCATTTACTCCAGACGGGCAACATCAATGACCTGATTCAGACTTCTGGCTTCCCGGACTCGTTTTATGTTGAGCCGCAGTTCTCGTGGTACCAAACTACTGGTGTGACGGGTCTGGCATTTCTGGCGGGCTCAGCGCTCGGTCCGGCGTTTGATTCGCGGCTGATCGTGACCAATTACAACACGCCGTATTTGTACTGGTTCACACTCGCGCCGTCGCGCACAGCGCTTGTGCTGTCGCACCCGGGCCTGGCCGATCGTGTTGATGATCGTGTGCCCAGTAACCGCAATCCTGTTGGTACGGAATCGCAGGAGACGCTGCTGGCCCGCAACATCGGTACGCCGTTCAATGGCGGCATAGCCATCGCAAGTTCGCCGCGGCTGCGGATTCCGTATGTGCTCACCGCTGATGGGCGCATCATTCGCCTCACCCGTGCCTGCTGGGCTGATGTTGCCGGCCCGGGCCTCTCACCGATTGCCGATGGCATCGTTGATGGGGACGACTTTGTCGCGTTCATCAACGCGTTTTCCGCTGGTGAACCGCTGGCGGATATTGCCTCTGGAGGTGATGCCGGGCCCGATGGCATTATTGATGGGTCTGACTTCATCGCGTTTTTCAATGCGTTTGCCGCGGGTTGTTGAACGGGGTGAGCGCGTCGCTCCGTGTGCATTCGGCAAACGTGCCTCCGCAGCGGGTGTTCAGCTTGCTAGCTCAGGTGCGGGCTAATGCTCACTCGCATCGGGTGCGAGGGTGACGGCTGGAACATCACAAAACATGCTCCGCCGGATTGGTTCGGCAGATGGCCTTTCTCACCGCTAACTACGAGAAATATCGGTCCTGTCTCGGACGCTTCGTGTTGCCGCCAACTCAAACGGCTGCGGGTACCTGCTGGGTCGCCTACGCTTTTGCTCGCCGGAGAACCAGCCCAAGTTCGGTGTAAAGAAGAGAGATTAAACATGTCAAGCCGCCCGTTGCTTTTTCGCAGCTCGTTTTCCCTTGTTCGCGGTAGATGTGCCGCGGCATCTGTCGCTGTGCTTGTGTTGCTGGCTTGCCTCGGACAGCAGGCATCGGCGCAGACGGTAACGCCTTTGTATGCCGACGCGTACACGCTGACTAACCTTGGCTCGGTGAACGGAGTGCCCCCCAACTACGGCGGGCTTGCTGTTGATCCGGCGAACACGAACATCCTCTATCTCGGCGGCGCAGCCAACGGGTCAAACGGGGCGATTTATGCGGTAACGTTGATCAGAAACAGTTCTGGCCAAATCACCGGATTTGGACCGGTCACGTTACGCGCCGCAGCGCCCTTTATCGATGGTGGGTTGGCAGTCGGCCCTGGGGGCGTACTCATCTATGCGGGGTACCCAGTCAACGAGATCGGCCAGATTTTGCCGAGCTCCGCGGCCCCCGACCGCCGGACTGCAATGAGCAGCTTGGGTGTTCCGAGTTCACTCGGCGCGTTTGCGATTGTGCCAAACGGATTCCCCGGCGCCGGACGTTGGAAAACCGCGACATACAACGGCGGCGCCTGGTGCGATCTGGCCGTCACCGGTCCGGACAACACCGGTTTGTTCACCATTACTGGTGCCACATTGATCGCTGGTAGCACTCTCGTAGGCCCCGAGGGCATTGCGTACATTCCTCGCTGCTCATCACTGCTGCCCGGTCCGAGCATTGTTGTTACTGAATACGCCGCTGGTCGGGTTTCGATCTATGACGTCGATTCCGCCGGTGATCCAATTTGGAGCAGCGGCCGTATCTTTGTCTCTGGCCTTGGCGGAGCCGAGGGTGCCACGATTGATCCTGTCACCGGCGACTTTCTGTTCTCGACCTTCGGCGGTGGCAGTCAAGTTATCCGCGTCAGCGGATTCGCGGCGTTTCGCTGCCTCGCAGACGTGATTGGTCCGGGCGGTACAGGGTGTGACCAAACCGTTGATGGTGACGACTTTATCGCGTTTATCAACTCATTTTCCATCGGAGATGTGGCGATTGATCCGATCGCAGATGTCGTCCTAGACGGCATTATCGACGGTAACGACTTCATCGCGTTCATCAACGCGTTTGCTGGCGGTTGCTAACTTTACAGTGCCACTCAATTTTGAGTGGCAACACCTGATCTGATCCAGAGCGACTCCGCATTGGCGGAATCGCTCTTTTCTCTTTTTGGTGTGCGACCTCTTCGCGTCGGCGATGCTCTTCTGCTGCACGGGCGGCGGCTTGATCCGGCCGTGCAGGTGCCCGGGCACCTCCCCGGTGTACTTGATGCCGTGCTCTTCGAGCGCGTGCATGAACGCTGCGCTTCCGATCGTTGGACCAGCTTTCCGTCAGGAACAGTTCGCTGTCGAGCATGCAGCGGAACTTGCCCGACGACATCGTTAGATGCACCGTGACAGCGCAGTTGTCGGTGGTGCCTTTGGTGCCGCACCACTGCGGCTGCACGCCCGGGGTCTTGTCGCCCTTCTTGGCGTGGTACGTCTCATCGAGGATGCTAATGCCGTCGGGGTCGTGGTGCTCGCGGCCGATGATCTGCTGGGTTCGATCCCGCAGCATGTCATGGCCCCAGTGGTGCAGCGAAAGGAACTGCTGGAGATTCCGTGGCGGCAGATCAGCGGCCAAGGCCATCGGCTCGATACGCTTGCCGGGCAGATCGGAGAGTTGGCCACGAACGTAGCAAGCGTAACTCGAACGCCGCTCGCGCCGGGCGAGGCAATCACCGAAGCGGCCAAGAAAGTTGTCTAATTTGGGCAAAAGCGACAGCAGCGAAACGCCATCCATGCCAGAACTCGTGAACCCTCCGGTGGGCTCTTGAGGTTGACGGCACGATGAATCGAGATTCTTGAGCTACGCTGACGTTGTCGAAGTAAAAGTTCTTTCAAACAATCGGTAAGGCGGCGAGTCCGGCAATTTGGGGAAGGCCTGAGTCCGCTGGTCAACAGCCCCGTTTCGCCGCCATAATGTTTGGGCGAAAGCAATGCCGGTGGAGCACCGTCGTTTTGCCCGGCAGCACGCTGGGTGTCAACATTCGCCCTCCCGGTGAGGGCTTTTCGTGCGCTCCGGGCTGCCAACTCACTTGTTATGGTCCATGTCTGTTTATTTTCTGCCGTTTTGCTTGTCGAAACAGCAACCTTGCTGCACACTGTTGCGAATGGCTTTGAGCACCCTGCCATTCGGCGTGACGTGGGTGATGCTGTATATTCAGACTAGGTTTTTTACCGATTAATCCGCGAGATCCAGATGCATCATGGCACCGTTGACCGTTCCGCTGTCGCTGTCTCAGCCATTCTTCTTCTCGCTGGCCTTGCTTCCGCGGCCGTAGCGCCGGAAGGGTCGGGAGCGCTGGGAGGGTCGGAGCCGGTTGGTCCAGCCGCCGCATCGGGTCGTAAGGGCGTGCTTGGCATGGTTGCGGAAGGAGTCGCCGTCGCCAACACCGCCGGTCTCCCCAACTTTGATGCCCGTGATGATCGTCACGTCGCCGTGAAGCGTGGCCCGCTGGCGGCGGCATTCCAGGATGATGTGGCTCGTCTGTCCGCAACTGTACAGGGGCTTGTCGTAGATGACGATCAGTACTTTGGCACGCCCCGTTTTGTGCGCTCAACGCAGGCCATGGTTACCGCTGCGGCCAATGCCTCAGCCCGTGATGTTCTGTATCGCTTCGCGCTGCAGTACCCGGGGCTGTTGGGCTGCGATGCTGCGGAGATGACCGGCAACCGCTACGACCGTGATTTCATTACCGAGCACAACGGCGTTCACCATCTCACCGTGATTCAGCAGATCGATGGGATTGACATCGTGCATGCGAATGCGCGCGCAAACGTGACGGCCCGTGGCGAGCTGATAAACCTTTCTAGCACCCTGCTGAGGCGGCCCGAAGGTGGCTTTGTCACTGTTCCGGGAACCATTACAGATGCGGATGCCGTTCGTCTCGCTGCCGCGGCGTGCAACATCACACTCGCCGGTGATCCGGAAACAGCGCAAACCCCGCAGGGGCCTGCGCTGAAGCGAACTTGGAACACTCCGGCGGAACTGCGGGCAAACGATGCGCTCGAGACGAGCTTCACGTACTTCGCGCTCGATGCCAGCACCGTCCGCCCCGCATGGAACGTGCTCATCGCGGCAAAGGGCATCGGCCACACTTACGAAGTGATTATCGATGCGGTCGATGGCTCACTGCTGAGTCGGCACAATCGCCTCGAGTTCTTCGGCCAGACGCAACCGATGACCTTCCGCGTGCACACTGCGGCAAACCCAAATCCCGGGCCTGCTACTGCAACACCATCAGGCTTGCAGTACCCGGCGGCCAGCCGCAGCCTTGTCACGATCGATCCGGCGAACCTGCTGGCCGTCTCGCCGCTGGGTTGGATAGTCGATGGTGGAACCACCACGCTTGGGAACAACGTGAGTGCGTATCCAGATATCAACAGCAGCAACACGGCTGATGAACCCCGGCCCGATGGCGGCGCAGCGCGCGTGTTTGACTTTGCGATGGATACTTCGCTGGCGCCGTCCGCGTACACGATGGCGTCCACAACGCAGTTGTTCTACCTCGCCAACTTGTACCACGATCGTCTCTACTCGCTTGGGTTCACTGAGGCGGCGTCAAACTTTCAGACCAACAACCTCGGCCGCGGTGGAAGGGGCAACGATGCGATCCTTGGCGAGGCGCAGGATGGCTCCGGCACTGACAACGCAAACTTCAGTACCAGCGGCACCGACGGCTCCACGGGCCGCTGCCAGATGTACGTCTTTACCGGGCCAAATCCGGACCGGGATGGTTCATTTGATAGTGACGTGGTCTATCACGAACTCACGCACGGCATGTCAATCCGCCTGCACCGCGGGCTAAGTGCTGTCCAGTCCCGCGGCATGGGTGAGGGCTGGAGCGACTTCTTCGCCATCGGCCTTAACGCGGCCGCTACGGATCTTCCTGGCAATAACGTCGCCGCGGGTCCGTATGCAAGTTTCCAGCTTGGCGGCAACACCAATAATAATTATTGGGGCATCCGTCGCTATCCATATAGCACCAACCTCAACATCAATCCGCTCACGTTTAAGTCCATTGATCCGAACCAGATTTCGCTACCCCCGGGTGTTCCGCGGTCTTCGCTCGGCAGCGCTACAGCATCAGAAGTTCACAATGTTGGTGAGGTTTGGTGCAACATGCTTCATGAGTGCCGCGCCGCACTGATCACGGCCAACGGCTTTGCCGGGAACGAGACAGCGCTGCGGCTGGTTGTTGACAGCATGAAGCTCTCACCAACCGATCCAACCTTTGTCCAGTCACGCGATGCCATCATTCAGGCTGACTTGGTTTCCACTGGCGGCGCAAACGCTGGCAGGCTCTGGACAGCGTTCGCCAAACGGGGCATTGGTGCCAGCGCGGTTGCGCCGGTTAGCAGCACCACGACAGGGGTTGTGGAGTCATACACAGAGCCCACGTACGTGATTTACTCGTTCCCAGATGGCATCCCCGCGCAGGTGCAGCCCAATACGGCGACGACCGTTCGCGTGAACGTCACACCCACGGGCCTGACGGTCACCCCAAATTCCGGACGGCTTACGTACATTGTCGGAGCCGCAGCGCCGGTCACGGTCGCAATGACCGAGGTCGCTGCCGGGCAGTACACCGCCAATTTGCCGGCCGCAACATGTTTCGCCAAGCTCAGTTACTATTTCACTGTCGGCACTTCTGCCGGGGACAGGACAAGCCCGGCCGACCCGGCCCTCGCCAAATACCAGTCCACCGTGTTCATAAGCTCCGCCTCACTGTTTAGCGATGACTTTGAGACAAACCGCAGCTGGACCGTCGGTCCGAACACCGCCACCACCGGTTTGTGGATCCGCGGTGTGCCGGTTGCAACTGCTGCGCAGCCCGGCTCGGGTCGCACCGGTACCGGGTCATCGTGTTTCTTCACCGGTCAGGGTGTTGTTGGCGGCACGCTTGGTGCCGCCGATGTTGATGGCGGTCTTACCACGCTGGTCAGCCCCACGATTGACCTCACCGGATTTGCAGATGCCACCGTGAGTTACTATCGCTGGTACAGCAACGGCACCAGCGCTGCCCCGTACGCCGATTTATTTACCGTCGATGTCTCGGTCAACAACGGTGCAACCTGGACCCGAGCCGAAACCATCGGCCCCGGCAGTGTCTCTAACCCTGATACCAATCCCGGCTGGCGGGCCGCATCCTGGACGTTCTCCAGCCTTGGGCTGGTTGCTACCAATCAGGTCAAGCTCCGGTTCATCGCCGATGATGCCGGCGCAGGATCGGTCGTTGAGGCAGCCATTGACGATGTCCTGATCTTCGGACTGCTTTGCACCCCGCCTGCGGCCAGTTGCTCCATCACCGATGTTGCGCCACCCGGTGGCGACGGAACGGTTGATGGCAACGACTTTGTCGTGTTCATCAACAGTTTCACAACCGGCGATGTTGCCGTTGACCCCGCGGCAGATGTGGCCGGTGGCGGACCCGATGGCTCGCAGCCTGATGGGATTATCGACGGCTCCGACTTTGTCGCGTTTATCAACGCGTTCGCGGCGGGTTGTTGATCTGTCTTGGCGCTGGTAACTTGCGTTGATCCGACCGATCGTCGTCCGCCTGGCATCATGCTTGACTGGTGGGCGGGGCTTTGGACTCGCTTCCCAGTGACAGGGATTTTCTAGTCACGCTGCGCTCACCATGAGCTCGGGTTACGTAGCGCGCTTCTTTCGCTCTCGCGGATGATGCGACTCGATCACCTCTTTCAGTCTCGACCGATCTACATGCGTGTAGATCTCTGTCGTGGCAATATCGCTGTGTCCAAGCATTTCCTGCACGGAGCGCAAGTCTGCACCGCCTGCCAGCAGGTGGGTTGCAAATGAGTGACGGAGTGCGTGCGGGTACACCTTGTCGTTGCCGCTTGCCCGCCCGTGCCGCTTGACGATCTGCCAGATCGCCACCCGTTCCAGAGCCTGCCCTGACCGCGACAGCAGCAGGGTGCCGGGGTCTGTCCGCGGCCCGAGCAGTGCCCGCCGATGCTGCTCCACGTACACCTTGGCCGACTCTAACGCTGGTTTACCGATCGGCACGATTCGCTGCTTGTTGCCCTTGCCGATGACAATGACAATGCCAAGCTCCGGCTTGATGTCATCTGTGCGCACAGTCGCGGCTTCGCTGGCACGCACGCCGCAGGAGTACAGCAAATCCAGCAGCACCCTGTCACGTTGGTGCAGGGCCAGGCTCACGGCTCCGGCCTGATGTTCTTGGCTCATATCCGAGCCTGCATCGCTATCGGCCTTGGTGGAGCTTCTTGGGCGGGCTTTGGTTTCACCTGCGCCCGGCATGACACGGCTGGAATCGATAAGCTTCTTCGCCTGATTGGGCGAGAGCACGTTGGGCACCCGCCTCCATCGCATTGGCCGCTCGATGGCATCTGCCGGTGATTTCTTGAGCAGCTCACGCTGGACCAGAAATCTGTAGAAAACTTTCATTGTCGCCAGATGGCGAATCACCGATGAGCCCGCAAGCCGGGTCCCTTTCCGGGCCTTGGTCGCTTCAACCTCGCCACGGGTCTTTAGCCATGCCAAATGGTCAGATAAATCTCTGGCGGTCGCATCGGCCAGCCGCTGTACGGGTCGCTCCGCATGAGCGGTCAGGTACGTGTGCAGTGCCGCAAGGTCACGCAGATACGCTGCGACGGTGTTTCCGGAAAGCCCTGCCTCCACCCGCAACCAGGCCACAAATGCTTCGATGATTGCCCTGTCCTCGCCAAAGTTTTGCAACAGCCGCCCCAACTGGGCGGCGGACATTGCCACCCCCGCCCTTTTCTTCGCAGCACTCATGACAATTGGTTTTTTGGCCACGCGCAAGTGTTGCACCCAATTTGCCTTGGCGACGGCCAAGTACGATTGAATTCAAACAACCCTAATTCACACCAAGCTCACGCAAGCCTTCGTCCGGTGCAACGAACTAGGCCCTGTATGGTCTTTCGTGCACGCAGCGACTGAAGTGTTTACCGCTCACCAAATCCTGCCTCATCCTCCTCCGCGTTCCCTGCGTTTATTACTTCGCCAGACCCAGATCGCACCGATGGGTGCATAGAAAAACACCCCGGCAAACTGCCGGGGTGCTCTTGAGTTCAGGGAAGCGAGACTAAACCTTACTGCCGCAGCAACTGCAGGGCCGACTGCGGAGCCGAATTCGCCAGACCCAGCGAGTTCTGTGCGGCCTGGGAAAGAATCTGTGCCCGGGTCAGTGCGGCGGTTTCTGATGCGAAGTCTGCATCGCGGATCACCGACTCTGCCGCGGCTGAGTTCTCAAGCGAGATCGACAGATTGCGGATCGTCGCACCGACGGTGTTCTTCTGGAAAGCGCCCAGTCGGCCGCGGAGTGAGGAGATCTGCCGGATCGATTCATCGACAATCCTCCCCGAGGCAACCACGTTGCCGTCGACCACGTTGCTGGCCTTGCCCGCCGCCAGGTCAGACAGAAATCCGAAATCGCTGTTGCCCAGTTTTCGGGTCGCAACATTCTGAATGCCGATCGCAACCTTGCCGGCAATATCAACCCGGCTTGCCAGTTGGAACTCGGCGCCGCCACCGGTGATGGAGAATGCGTTAGTCAGGCCGCGTGCCTGAGCGACGCTGGCCCCGAAGGTGATTTCCACATCCAGAAAGTCGGTGTTGATACGTGCTGTCCGGCCACGACTGGTCGCGGCAACGCCGTTCACCGTGACGGCCAGATCCTGCCCGTTGTCGCGAACTCCGTTTCGTGCGTTTGACGAAGTGAAGGACGCATTTACCGGTGTAGCAGGCGTGTTGCCGTCGGTGGTGGCGGTATTGTAGATGCCCAGGTTTCCGCCCTGTATGTTCGCGGAATTGACTATCCGCACCCCGACGAATCCGTCCGAGCCGTAATCCTTGCTCCGAAGGTTGATGCCCGAACTTGATCCGGAAGAGTTGAAGGTTGATGCCTGCACGCCTGTTACGTCGGCGTACGTAT
Source organism: Phycisphaerales bacterium (assembly GCA_038231815.1). Taxonomy (GTDB): domain Bacteria; phylum Planctomycetota; class Phycisphaerae; order Phycisphaerales; family UBA1924; genus CAILKP01. The sequence goes on along the minus strand of JBBRKQ010000046.1, from coordinate 3,356 downwards.
TGACCGCAGCGATGATCTGCGCCCGGGTGGTGCCCGAGGCGAAGCTCAGCTCACGGGAACCAAGGTTTCCGGTGACCTCGATTGTAAACAGTCCCGATGCGCCACCACCGAGGTCAATTGTTCCGTTGGTAGACAGGTACAACGAGCCTTGCTGGGCCGAGTTGGTTACCAGTGCTTGCACCGAGATGCTGCCGCCCTTGGCGACCTTAGCGGAGTTGACCTTGAAGTCGCTCACGCCCGTGGCCACGTTTGTCGTGTTAAAATCAAAGTTGCCGTTCAGCAGCTTGACGCCCTGAAAATTGGTGCTCTCGGCCAACCGGTCAACGGTCTGCAGGATCGAGTCGATCTGCAGCTGATTGGCCGTTTTCTCTTCGGCAGAAAGACCGCCCGAGTTGGCCGTCGCGGTCACCAACCCACGCAAGTCCGTCAGCAGGTTCGAGAGTTCCTGCAATCCGCCCTCGGCAATGTTGACGAGCTGGTCGGTTCGCTCCGCATTGGAGATCGCCGAGGTCAGGGCCGATTTCTCGGCACGCAGATTCTCGCTGGCGATCAGGCCGGCCGGGTCGTCCTTGCCACGGTTGATGCGAAGACCCGTGCTCAAACGCTCAAGCGTGTTGTCGAGCGCCTTCTTGTTGGCGTTCAGGTTGCGCTGGGCGATGAGCGAAGCGGGGTTGGTGTTGATGCGGCTCATAGATGACTCCGTTCACACTGCTGATCAAATCTTCGCCCAAGGCAAACTATGCCAGAGGCGGAGCGACCGAAACTCAAGCCGAAGCTTCCTTGCTCCGGTACGGTCGCGTGGACCCTGACGGCTGCACCGTTCGTGCCGTCTGTCAGTGTCCGATAGCAGGTTTCGTCGCATACCGGACCCGGCTTTAGTCCGTAAACATCCACAACCGGATAAACGGCCGGAATAAACCCACCAGCCCGCACAACCAGCCCGTACAAACTGCAAAACCCCTGGTCCCCTTCAGCCCGCGGCACCGCAAAATGCCCCGCCACGCAAAAACAAGCGTGCCCGGACCATTTGGCCCGGGCACGCACAAGGAAGGCGCTGGATTGAATTCCCTATCCCGGAATCACTTATCCGCGGAGCAGCTGCAGGGCAGACTGCGGCTGCGAGTTGGCCAGGCCCAGTGAGTTCTGAGCCGCCTGAGACAGAATCTGTGCACGCGTGAGGTTGGCCGTTTCCGATGCGAAGTCGGCATCGCGGATGACGGACTCTGCCGCGGCGGAGTTCTCAAGAGATACACCAAGGTTGCGGATGGTCGCACCGACGGTGTTCTTCTGGAATGCACCGAGGCGGCCGCGAAGACCCGAGACCTGACGGATCGACTCATCAACAATCTTGCTGCCCGCATCGATGTCACCATCAACAACGTTGCTTGCGCGGCCCGCGGCCAGTGACGAGAGGTAGCCAAGCTGGCTGTTGCCAAGCTTGCGTGCCGCCACGTTCTGAATACCGATCGATACCTTGCCGGCCACATCAACCTTGCTTGAGAGTTGGAACTCCGCACCGCCACCGGTGATGGTAAAGGCGTTGGTTACACCGCGAGTCTGACTGGTGGCTGTGTCAAAGTTGATCTCAACATCCAGGAAGTCGGTGTTGATGCGGGCGTTACGACCCTTGGTCGTCGCGGCCACGCCGTTAATGGTCGCGGTGAGGTTCTGGCCGTTGTCACGCACACCGTTGCCGGCAGCGGTTGACGTAAACGATCCCTGCAACGTTGTATCCGGCACTGAGGTGTTCGTTGAATTGGCCTTGTACACTCCGGTGCTGCTGCCGAGGATACCCGCGGCGTTGACAACCTTGACGCCGACGAAGGCGTCGCTGCCGAAATCAGTTGAGCGCAGGCGAATCGAGTTGCTCGAGCTCGAAGAGCTAAACGTACTGGCCGAAACACCGGTCACCGATGAATAGGTGTTGATCGCAGAAACGATCTGGGCCCGCGTGGTGCCCGAGGCGAACGAAAGCTCGCGAGCACCGGTTGAACCCTGAATTTCAATGGTAAACAGGCCACTGGTGCCACCACCCAAGTCCAGCGAGCTGCCGGTTGAGAGATACAACGCACCCTGCTGGGCCGAGTTGGTGATCAATGCCTGCACCGCGATGCTGCCGCCGCGTGGAACCTTCGCCGAGTTGACCTTGAAGTCGGTCACGCCCGATGCGACGTTGCTTGAGTTGAAGTCAAAGTTGCCGTTGAGTAGCTTGACGCCCTGGAAATTGGTGCTCTCTGCAAGGCGGTCAACAGTCTGCAGGATCGAGTCAATCTGGAGCTGATTGGCGGTCTTCTCTTCGCCAGACAGGCCGGCGGAGTTGGCCGTGGAGGTGACCAGGCCTTTCAGGTCCGTCAAGAGGTTTGAGAGTTCCTGAAGGCCACCTTCAGCAATGTTCACGAGCTGGTCGGTGCGCTCGGCGTTGGTAATGGCCGAACCCAATGCCGATTTCTCGGCACGCAGGTTCTCGCTGGCGATCAGCCCGGCCGGATCATCCTTGCCGCGGTTGATGCGAAGCCCGGTGCTCAGCCGTTCAAGCGTGGTATCCAGCACCTTCTTGTTTGAGTTTAAGTTCCGCTGAGCAATCAGCGACGACGGGTTGGTATTGATACGACTCATGTTTGCCTTCCTTGCTCCAGCCCCGCGATGGCGGTGCTGTGGTGTTCAACGCGCTGTCCCGACGCGTGGTGTGTCGTCCGGGTCGGCTCCTTGGGCCGGCCCCGGTTGCAGCTCTCATCTTGCGGTCCCCATCCGTGTGGACCGCCGCGGGTGTTGGCTTGACGCGCCGAACCCGATCACGCTGTTATGTCAATCGGAATCCGGACGCTAAACATTTATGACCTGCCTGATCGGACCCAATTCTCAGCGCCAAACACGCTGCACAAACGGCCCGCGCGTCACCGCCGTCACGGTCGCATCTCCGATAACAGCGTTCGCCTTCGCCCCCCTTCTCCGAGCCCTTGCGTCCGTTCCAGTTTTTCAAGTGCTTCCCCGATTCTCACGCAACTCCCTTAAGATTGACAAAACCGCGCAAGAGTTGCCGAAACCCTCTCGCCACTCTTCTCGGTACATCAAAATCCGCCGCTACCCACCTCATTCAGCGCACAAATCGCTCATTTTCTTAACGCCGACACCTCAGAACCGCTCCCTCGCCGCGGATTGGGCCTGCCACTCGAACAAAAATCCTTTGAAAAACCATCCAGGCCTCCGGTTGCCGTCAGACTTGGCAGCCAGCAAGCCCCGTCCCCGTTCCACCGCTCAAATCCGTGCCGGTTTCACCGCCCCCCCCCCCCCGGGGCAGGCCGGCGGGGCGGGGGGGGCGGGGGCGCGGGCCGGGAAGGGACGGGGGCGGGTGGGGG
>JBBRKQ010000045.1:0-30010 GCA_038231815.1 Phycisphaerales bacterium | reverse complement strand
GTTGCTGACGTTGCCCACAGCCGTACTCATCAGCGGCATCCTCGCCCTCTGCGGCACCGGCCAAGCCCTCGCCCAATCCCAAATCACCCCCGGTGCCCCGAGCCTGTCACTCACACCAGCCGCCGCGGCCAACGGTGTGCAAGATCGCATCACGCGGCAGTACGGCATTGAGTTCGTCACAATCGGTGCCCCCGGTAATGCACCGTGGATGGGAAACGGCTCACCGAGCGATGTTGCCATTGGCCGCGGTAGAGTCGATCACGAGTACCGCATGGGCAGGTTCGAGGTCACCACATCCCAATGGGCAGCGTTTATGTCCGCGGTGTATGGGCGGTCCTCTAGTGATGCAATCCCATTCATCTCGCCACCAAGCGCTTGGGGCGGCGTGCTTGATGGCTCATACCACGGTCCCGGCAGGCGCTATGTTGCAGCCACTGGCAGGGGGATGACGTCCGTGGGCAATATCTCGTGGCGCACCGCGGCGATCTACTGCAATTGGCTGCACAACGGCCAATCCACAGAGCGCAGCGCATTCATGAACGGCGCATACGATGTCAACACCTTCGGCTACCTCGGCGGAAGCTCAGTGTTTACCGATCAGCTCGTGCACAACGCCGATGCAAAGTTCTTCATCCCCAATACGGATGAGTGGATCAAAGCCGCACACTACGACCCAAATAAGGACGGCGCGGGTCAAGGCGGCTGGTGGAAGTACAGCATCACAAGCGATACAACGCCTGTGTACGCACCGCCCGGGATTCTCCAAAACGGCAGGCTTGGCCAGTCCAACGCGTTCGGAATTGGCAGCAGCGGCGGGTATCCGGGATACGGGCCGGGCAACATCATGCTCGGTGCATACCGCGATGTGCAAAGCCCGTGGGGCTTGTTTGACACGAGTGGGGGAACAAGTGAATGGAATGAGGATGTGCTGCTGGCGTTCGGCACTACGCCAGTGTCGCGGTATATCGACAGCTCGGCATGGGGTGACGGCGCGTGGCAAGGCAATATCAGTGATCAGATTTCGTACATCGGCGGTGATTATCCAAGTATTGACACATCGGACTATGGATTTCGAATCGCAGCTTCGATCCCTTCGCCAGCCGGGGTCTCTTGCTTTGTAATGGCATTGGCCGTGGGCGGCAGACGTCGGCGGGATTGATGTGCGGCGGCTGACGTGCGAGACGCCTTCTACGGGCGGCGTGATGACCGATTCGGAGCTTTAGCTGTGATCGGTCGATTGCTTCCGTGCTGTCCCTCCGGTAACGGTTGTGACGTTGGTTTGTTCTTCTTCTTGGGCCGGGCGAGCATCCGTGATCAGGCTGGATTTGAAGGCGTCTCCGGCGGACGGTGTTCCGCCTGTGGGCCCATGGGTGCAACTTTGCTTCCCGCCGCGGTATCTCATGTTGCTGCTCGCCGTTCGCCTTTCGTAATCGCCCGCCCCAAAAACGCCGCCGGCCGCGTGTTGTGCACGCGGCCGGTCGATCAAATCAATGGGCCTGGTCAGAGTCGAACTGACGACCTCACCCTTATCAGGGGTGCGCTCTAGCCACCTGAGCTACAAGCCCGGCGTTTCCGTCTGCCTTCTTCAAGCCGCGGCGGAGGGAAGTTTACCCGGCTCACCGCCCGTGGTCCAACCCCAAACCAAATCGTGGTGGTGAATCAGTCAAACCTACCTACCACCTACCCACCATTGCTGCCGGGGCTAGTCCCGTCCGCTTTCTAAAAGTGCTTCCCAGCGCCCCGCCATTTGCCCCCAAACCGCCCGATATCGCCGTGCCATCGCGTCTAGGGCTGATGGGATGACCCGAATCCGGCCAACCGTGGTGATGAAATTGGTGTCGCCCATCCACCTTGGCACGAGGTGAACGTGCAGGTGCGTGGGCACACCTGCCCCGCCTGCGCGGCCCTGGTTGATGCCGCTGTTGATGCCTTGGGGCTGCAAGGCCAGTTCCATGAGGTCTGTCGCCGCATCGACTAGGGTCCAGAGTCGGGCCCGCTCGGCGGGGGTGTAGTCAAGCAGCCGGGGCTTGGCGGTTCCGAGGCACACCAGCAGGTGGCCGTTGGCGTAGGGGTAGCCGTTTAGGAGGATCAGTCCGTGGGATGTGCGCACAATGACGTGGTTGGCGGTGTCGGCTCCGGGGTTGGCCCAGTAAGCGGCCATAAAGCTGACCGGCTCGCCCGCCTTGGCGGCGGCGGCACGCTGGGCATCTTGTACTTCGATGTTCTCGAGGTATTCAAGCCGCCAGGGTGCTTGGAGCGCTGCTCCGGCCAATTCTGGGAGGACGGTCTCTGCGGGCAGGCTGCTGCGCGGGCTAACTTGGTTATCAGGCTTGCCGGGGGCGGTTTGCTCGGGCGGTGTGCCGTGAACTTGGGGCGGCTGATCTGGTTGGGGGGCGCTTGGGCCTGACGTGGTCATGAATTCATGGTAACCACCCGGGCACAAGGGTTGATTGAGTTGCACACTTGATGTAGCGGAGCACCGCACATCCACAGGTGGCAAGGTTTAAGGAAAAGTAGAGACCAAACGCACCTGTGCCGGAAAGCCTCCGAAGTCGGTTAGAGTCTGGGGAAGCACACATGGACGCCAATACTGCCAACATTCCGCAAGCCGCCACGAACCAGGTTGAAGAGATCTTGCCCAAGGTCTCGGTGTGTACGGGGGCTGCGTGCACGCGGGTGGGAGAGGCCGAGGGGTGCGGTGATGGAGGCTGCGGCGGCGGGGGCTGTGCAGTTGCGGGCAGTACGGTTGGAGCGATCATGACGCGGCAAGTGGTGACGGTGACGATGGACCAAACTGTTGCGCAGGTGCGTGAGCTGTTTTGCCGGCATGGCTTCCATCACATTCTGGTGATTGATGATGGGCACGCTGCGGGGCTGATAAGCGATAGAGATTTGCTGAAGAACTTGTCGCCGTTTGTCGGCACGCGAGCTGAGCGGAGCCAGGATGCGTTTTGCCTGCAGCGCAAGGCTCATCAGATTATGACGAGGAAGCTGATTTGGGTACCACCGGAGACGCCGATTCAGGATGCGATAGCGTTGCTGCTGGCGCATGGGCTCACGTGCCTGCCGGTGCTTGATGACTATTTGCATGTGATGGGCATTGTGACGTGGCGTGACTTGCTGCGAGCGGCCCTGCGTGAAGGTGTTGAGCCGGGGCCGACGCATTTGCCCGAGACGCATGAAATTCAGGACCCGCGGGCGGAACACCGGTTGATGCCGCTGGTGGGGCCGATGGCACCCGAGGCGGATGATGGTGGAGAGGGGAACCCGCTGAAGATTGCGAGGTAGCGGGGGAGTGGGCGAGGTGCGACTTGCGGCTACAGCTTGGTAATTCGCGATTTGCGATTATCCGATCCGCATCATCATCGTGCGAACATTGGTGGGCATGATTGGTGACAGCTCCGCCAGAAATCGCTTTGAATCTTCCCAGTACCCGGCTGTGGGTTTTACCTCTGCAAGCCGGGCCGCTTTTGCCTTGGCAATCCAGTGGCGGTTTAGCCGGACCATCGCCAGTTCGCGACTGAGTTTGGCGACCATGGATGCCAGTGCGATGGGCAAATGGCGGCCCTCGCCCTCGGACTGAAAGCTGACTAGTAAGGCTCGTTTGGTGCCGTCGGCATCAAGGCCGAAGACGCGGTAGCGGCTGGCGAGCGCGGATTCTTCAAGAACTTCCATGCCGGCACCGGTGGCGTGCGTGACTTCTAGGAACCGATTGAGCAGGTCGCCATAGCGGATGCGCCCGGACTGGGCATCGCACACGATTCGTGTCATGGCGGTGGTGTCTGCAGCGCCGCCCAAGCCGTTGGTACCCCATTGCATCCAAGCGTGGCGCATGTGGCTGAGCAGGCCAAGCTCCGTCGTGGCAGGCTTGCCGCACCGGCTGATGACCTGGTTGTACTTGCTCTCGCACACCGCGACGCAGCGGAGGTCAAGGCAGGTCACGCCGCCGTCGCGCATCGCGCCGGTGAGCACGTTGGCTGCGAGGGTAAAGCCGCTGTTGGCGGGTGCTAGTGGCAGGGCAACATCTTCGCCGCCGTACCAGGGGTGGTCTTCGATTTGGGTGCTCAGGCTTTCGCGCAGCTGCGCATCGGTAGCGCAGGGGCGGCCCATGGAGTGAACAAAGCTGAGCACGCCGCGCTCGAGGTGGGTGAGCGGGTGCTTTTTTCCGTCCTTGGCGAGCTTGAGTGTTTTTGAGTCATCAATCGCGATGCGGGCCCGCTTGTCGTTGGGCCTGCGGCACATCGCCCGGTCTAGCACGGCCCAGAGATCTGGTGCGGCATCGCCCTCGCTCCAATTTGCGAGTTCGAAGCTGGCCATGCCAATAGTGAGCGGCCCGAGCATCGGGCCGTAACCGGCTTCATCAATACCGACGATGACAACACTCATAGCGATCACAACCCTAGCAGGACGTGATGGTACGAGTTGAAAGCAGAGCGGGCGCGGGGTACGTCTGCCAGGCTCAACGGAGTTCGTTTTCGGCCCTTCGGTTCGCTCGTGCGTTCTCCTTGTCTCTTCGTCTTTTTTCTCTTTTTCGTGTCGGCTTACCGCTTACCGCAGTTCTCGTATCTGCAGCGCGCCGCTGGTTTTGTCGCCACCCTGGGTCACTTCCATTGCGTTTAGCCCAGGCCGCAGATCAACAATTGCCGGGCGCTGCGGGTTTGGCACGGTGTCGATAGAGACTGAGGCCAGTGCATCGTTGGGCACGGCGTAGGGCCCGAGGCCGCCACGGTCTCCCGGGCCAAGGCGTGCGTTGCCAAGGCCAATCCGCTCGCCCTGTGGGGTCACGTAATACGCATCAACAAAGAGTGGCTGGGGTGTTTGGTTACGTACATCCGCAGAGTACCCGGTGGTGCAACCTGTGAGCAGTGCGATCCCGCCAAAGAGCCCGCCGAGTGCAATGACCCGCACCATGGTGTTCCGCGACCGCAAGAGAGTGTTCATCATCAGAGATCCTTCGATCAAAAGTTTTGTTTCAGATATCGGTCTTGCACATTCACGCCGGAGATTTTCACTAGGACTTGTACTCGCCGAGCCGGGTTTTGGCTTGGCACTGTGTCACCCGATTCTTCCGACCTTCATTGGGGATGACCCGCTGGCAATTTCGGAGAGAGATCAGCCGATGACGCTGCGAACTTCAGACGCCGCAAGCACGATGTTTCGTTGCAGGCTATTTGAGGCGGTCCAATTCTACGGACAACCCTATCGCGGTAGTCGCTTAGCCGCCCGGGCGGATGCACCGCCCGGCGGAATCATACAGGTGAAATATTTGGGAACACCCCTGTCGTGCCCCTTGTGGCGGGGGGGCCAGCCGGACCGTTATTAAGCCGAGATGGTTTGTTGAATAATCCGCGCAGAATTCAGCCTTTGGCTCGGCTGAGCCGATAGCAGCCTCGTATACTTGATCAAGGCAGGGGTGTATTCAGCCACGGGTTCCGTTCTTAGCCGCGGCTTGAATCGCTCCAATCGACGTTCGTTTTGGGAAACGATCGCTTCGGACAGTCTGTTTTAAGTTGTTCTCCGCCGCGTGTGTTGCCACGGGCGAGTGAGCAGCGAACCTTCATGTGTATCGGCAACTTGGAAACACCCCCGCTGAGTTTTACACTCTCGCCTCACCCATTGTTTTGGCCAAGTGGCTGTGTGCTTGCGGGGCTGGATATGAGTGCCCCGCACGCAAGTCAGTCGAGCATTTTCTAAAGGTTGCAAATCTTGCGGCCCAAGATTGCCAAGCGTGTTTGCCCTGCGGCACCATTGCCGCCACAGCAGGCAAGGGCGAGTAGAAGCAGGGGCGAGTAGAAGCAGGGGCGAGTAGAAGCAGGGGCGAGTAGAAGCAGGGGCGAGTAGAAGCAAGGGCGAGTAAAACCAAGGGCAAGTAGAAGCAGAGTTGTGGCAACGCAGCGGCAAGGTATGGGTGAAGAGTTCAGTCAGAATTTCGGCGGCAGTTGCGGCTGATCAATGCCGTGGCCAAGCCAGCCGGTACTTACGAGGTTGTTGTGGCAGAAAAAAAGAGCATGAGTACATCAGCATCGCCCGCCGCCAAACGAAGCGGTACCAAAGCCGCCGCACCGGTGAAGGCCGTAGCGGCCGGCAGGCCCGCCAAGGCAGAAAAACCCGCCACGGCGGCGGCCAAGTTAAAACCTATCGCCAAGACGGCTAAGGTTTCCGCTGTCGGCGTCAAACCAAAGAAGGCCGCCCGGACAGCGGAAACGGCGCAGGCCGGACAAGTCGGCCAACCACTCCAAGCCGGTTCACCTGCGAAGTCTGCCCTTAAAGCCGCGACTAAGCCAGTGACCAAGCCAGCCGCCAAGCCAGTGACCAAGCCAGCCGCCAAGCCAGTCACCAAGCCAGCTTCTGGGCCAGCTTCAAAGGCCACCTCTGCGGTGGTGGCCAAACGGGCCAAAGCTGCTTCGGCAGATGCGGTGCCCGCCAACGCGAATGGCTTTGATTCGATGATGGGCCGGGCAGGTGCGGGCGGTCAGAATCAAGCGTTTGCTGCCAACCAAACGGAGGCGGCCGGGCGATCCGGCTCAACTGCCGGTGCGATGTCGCAGCCTCAACCGACAGATCATTCACACCGTTCGCAGAACGCTGCATCGGCGAGTGCTGAGCCTGCCCTCCCAGTTGTTGTGGCCTCCGCCAGTGTGCGCCCGCCGCCCCGTCTGCTGAACGCATGGAAGGGCAAGCCCTCGCCCGCTGCGCTGCGGGGTTACAGCGAGCCTGCTGGCACGCCAACGAGCTTTAGTTCTAGCCGCGGAGTTGGTGCGGCACCGGCGTTTGGTGCAGCCACGCAGCCTTCAGGAAATACTGCCGCGCAGGGCGCTGCGTCTTCTCAGGCACAGCCATTCGCAGAGCAGCCGGTTGTACAGGCACCGCCGCAGCAGTTCTATCGCGGCCAGCAGGATTCACAAGCCCGCGCCGGCAATCCGCAGCGGCAGCAGCAGCAGCAGGGGGGCACGCCAAACCAGCAAGGTAATCAGCAGGGTAATCAGCAGCGAAATCAGCAGAGAAACCAGCAAGGGAATCAATTCGGTGGCCGCGGCAATCAGAATCGCGACCGGAATCAAGGTGGGCAGGGTGGGCAAGGTGGACAAGGTGGGCAAGGTGGGCAGGGCAATCAGGGCCATCGTGGCAACCAGCAGGGTCAACAGGGTCAGCAGGGTCAGCGTCAAGGCAACCGTCGGGGGCATCAGCAGCAGCCAAATCAGCAGCAGCAGTTCAACCCAAATTTTCAGCAGAATAATCAGCCGCAGCATCAGCCGGGCTTTGGCCAGCAGTACGGCTATCAGGCCGGTGGTCAATCCGAAGAGGCTAGCCAGCCGCCGCAGAGTCAAGGCCAACAAATAGATACATCCCCGCAGCAATTCCAGCAGACTGGTGCTGAAGGCTTCGTCGCACAGCCCGCCGAACATACTCAGGCTCCGGGGCAACCGCAAGCATCGGATCAGCTTCAGATGCAGCCACCGCTGGAGCCGGGCCAACAGCCTGCGATGCAGTTTCAACAGAGCCAGTATCAGGATCAGCAGCCGCCGCAGTACCAGCAGTACCAGCAGCAGCAAGGCGGCTACTCGAATCACGGCAACGGCCACGGCGGCGGTGGTCGCAATCGCGGGCGTGGCAATCGGCAGTCTGGCCACGGGCCAGGGCACAATCAAGGGCACAATCAGAGTGGTCAGGGTCATGGCCAAAGTTGGAACAATCACTCGGGTGGCCACCATCACAACGCACCGCCGGTGCACTATGTGCCGATCGCCGGATTTGATCCGAACACCGAACCAAAGTTAAAGCTTTTCGAGGAGCTGACCTCGATTGATCCGCAGCCTCGCTATGTGCTGGAGTATCCGGGATGCCCGGATTCCTGCCGCCTGATTGACATGTTCTGCCCGATCGGCCGGGGACAGCGGGCGCTGATTGTGTCGCCCCCCAAGGCAGGCAAGACAACGCTGCTCAAGGACATCGCTGGTGCGATTGCCCACAACTACCCGGATGTGTTTCTGATTGCCATGCTCATCGATGAGCGGCCTGAGGAGGTCACGGATTTTCGGCGCAGCTTTGAGAAGTTTGGCGCGCGTGCCGACGGCACCATGAAGGCCACGGTGATTGGGAGTTCCAACGACAACGGTATTGAGCGTCACGTGCAGGTGGCGCTGCAGGCCACAGCCACGGCCAAGCGCATGGTTGAGGCGGGCAAGCATGTGGTGGTGGTGATGGATTCACTCACCCGCCTTGCCCGGACGTTTAACTTGTCACGAGCTCATGCAAATTCCGGGCGAACGCTTACCGGTGGGCTTGATGCCAAGGCCATGGAAGTGCCCAAGCAAATCTTCGGCTCTGCACGTAATACTGAAGATGGTGGCTCTCTGACCATCATTGCTTCCTGCCTGGTTGACACCGGTTCTGCGGGTGATCAGGTGATCTTTGAAGAGTTCAAAGGCACCGGCAACATGGAGCTTGTGCTTGATCGCAAAATCGCAGAGCGGCGTCTGTTTCCTGCGATTAATCTCTCCGCCAGTGGCACGCGAAAGGAGCACCTGCTCATGCCCGAGCAGGAACTCAAGACCGTCACGGCTCTGCGTCGCCGCCTGATCAACATGCCCCCGCATTTGCAGATCGAGCAGTTGCAATCAGCGATGAAACGATTTAAGACGAATATTGAGCTGGTAGGATCGGCGAGCTGAACGAAGATGCGGGCATAGTGATGTGGGATCAGCGTCCGTTTTGGTCACTCACGCTTTTTGTGATTTGGAGCTTGCGGCCATTGAGCGCAGAAGATGCGGAGGGCGCGGAGTAACGCAGAGAACTGCGACCGCAGCAATGGAGACAGGTATTTGGTTGCGCTTTTTGTGCTCTCATTTTTTGGTGCTTTTTCGACCTGGGTCTTCGTTGGCCTGCATTTGAACTGTTCGCCGTAGTAGAGCGCCGCGAACTGCTGCCGATGGCTGCTTTGAGCTGTTTTTTGGTGTCATTCGCGGGTATCACGGCGACTCATACGCCAGCTCTATTTGGTTGCATTCGCTGATCAGCCGGTTGATGCGTTTGAGAACGCCAGACGACAGCAGCCATACCAGATCGTCCCGCAGCATTGAGCTCAGCGGGTCGGCATTTGCAGACACGATGGCAAACGCCAGTTCTTTCCTGCGTTCCTGAAGCTCTTCAATTCGCTCCTCCACCGTTCTCGTGGCAATGAGCCGATAGACGATCACGCTTTTGTTCTGACCAATTCGGTGGGCACGGTTAATGGCCTGCGACTCGACCGCTGGGTGCCATCAGGGGTCTAGTAGAACACAGATACCCCGCCGCCGTGAGATTCAACCGCACTCCGCATGCCCAAGTGGAGGTAAATTGGGGTAGTTTGAACCCGCGATCACAAGTCGTGCGAACTATGCGACATGCGAGCCACCTCCGACAACCACCCTCTGATCGTTCTGACCGCCATCCTCGCAATCGCTGGTACGGTGGTCGGCCAGACAACGACTTCCCAGCCTGCACCGGTTCCGCCAGGCGCACCGGCGGTGGTTTTGGCTCCTGCCGCCGCTGCGAAGCCACCCGCATCCGCTCCGAGGCCGGTTGCGCTTTCGCTTGCCCACGCCATAGTTATTGGTGCCAGCGTGTCTGATGGGTTCGGCACCCAAGCCCTGATCTCAATGCCAAACCCTGAGCTTGGCAAGCCCGGGGCACCTGCCGATGCGCCGGCCACGATTCAAAAACTGCAAGCCGTGCGGCTAACCGAAGCGCTGGCCGCGGTTGTTGGCGGAACTGATTTGCCCAAGCACCGCGCAAGCATGATGTTTTTTAACAACCCGCAAGCCAGCGCCGACAAGCAGCTGGCCGCGGCGGTTGAGGCAGTGACGCCGACCGAAAAGGCCACGTCTCCGGGGATTGTCTTTGCACTTGACTACTTGTTCTGGCAGGTTTATGGCGATGTTCCGGAAGGCGAACGTTTGAGCACGCTTGAGCGCGGGCTTAAGCGTATCGAGACTCTTCCTGGGCCAGTTGTGATTGGAGACTTTCCGGATATGCGCCATGCCACGCTCATGCTGCGGCCGTTTCAGGTGCCCAGCGCGGCGACGCTGACCAAAGCCAATGCTCGCCTGGCCGAATGGTTGAAAGACCAACCATCCGTTGCCGTTGTGCCACTCTCTTCACTGGTGCTGGCGGTGCGAAACTCTCAGCCGGTGACCATCGGCGGCACAACGTACACGGTCGATCAGGCTCGCGAACTCATGGCCAGTGACGGGCTGCACGCGACTGGCAAGGGCGTTATCGCGCTGGCTCAGGAGTGCCTCGTGCAGCTGAAGGCCAAGAACCTGCTGACGCCAGAGAGCACGTGGGAGACCGACCCCGCCAAAGCCCTCGCCCGTATCAAGTCCAGCACGCCAGCGAAGACTCCACCCAAGTCCGCCACGCCAGCTTCGGCTCCGGCGCGGGAGCTTGAGCCTGCTGGCGGCAAGTGATTTTGGTGGGGCGGCGGGGAGAGGTGTGCGTTGTGGGAGTGTGGGGGATTGGTGTTTTGTGATGGGTTCTTTTTTGGTTGAATCTGTGTGGTTGCCCACCCCCGGCTTCCGCCGGGGGCTCTTAAAAGTTCTGGAGTGGGTTTGGGCTTTAAACCATTCGCAGGAGCCGCCGCAGGGACCATTCGGCGGTGAGCAGCAGCACAACGAGCATGAGCGCCAGTGGGGTGTCCCAGAGTGTTCGCACCTCTGCGACAGAGGTCTGCCGGATCTCACGCTTAGGTACCAGTTCCTGCCACTTGGCCAGGTTTGCCGGGGCGATTACCGTGCCGCCGGTGGCCTGTGCGAGCTCGGCCAGTGCTGCGTGATCTGCCTCGGGCCGGCGCAGCTCATCATCTGGTGAGGTCACGACCACCTCGGTTGCAATCGCCCCACGGGCTGCAAGTCCGGGATCGATCACGTTGGCGGTGACCGTGCCAGATGCTTGTGGAATCCACGTGCCAGTGAACACACGCCGCCCGGCTGAAGCGCCGCCCACAGCACCCGCACCCGGCTCCGCTGCGGCGACTAGATCAACCACTGCCAGCGCATCTCCATCACCGCTTGCGCCGGCACCTTCTCCGGTTTTTCGCTCTGTAAGCTTTACGGCAATCCGCGCTGGCGCTGCCTCAATAAGGGCCTGATCCAAAAGTGTCAGGGTGAAGCTCACGGGCTGGCCAACGGTGCCGCGCGCCGGAAGCGCTTCGAGCAGTGCCGGCCGCCCAGCGCGTGCCGCGGCCTCGCGTCCAAGTAAACGCACCAATTGCAGCCAGAATCGTTCCGTCAGATCTTCGCCTCGGCCGTAGCGGTAACGCCAGATTTCATCGGTGGCGACATAGATAATCCGACCCGATCCAAACCGCATGGTGCTCACCAGTGCGCTCGGGTTGGCATCGCTTGTCACTGCTGGGGCGGCCTCTGCGAGTACCTCGGCGGCGGGTTTGAGCGCTGTCCGCTCAATTCGCTGGGCCCACCGAAGCCGCGACCAGCCGGATGCCGGGTCTGAAACCGCCGGATTCCAGAATTCACCAAAGCCGGTCCCTGAAGTTGCATCAGCCGCCGGCGCTCCGCTGCCACGTGGCTCGGTATTTACCGCGATCGGGTCGGCCAGTCGCAGCACGTTGAGCCGGTCTGCGAGCAGCGTTGGCCGCATCGTCACATCTTGGTCCCACATCAGCATTGCCTTGCCGGGTGGTGAGGCAAATGGCAGTAGATCGACCAGTCTTGTTGAGCGCCACGCATCGGGTACTGCCGAAGTTCCGGCGATCCACAGCAGCCCGGCGCCGCCCTCGGTCACTCGCCTGCGAAGCTGCTCAATCTGTTCGCCAGAAAATACTTCGGGCTTGACATCACCCATGATGATGACGTCGTACGCGTCCCACTCATCCTTCGTTGTCGGTGCTCCCTCGACTGCGTTGGTTCCTTCCTGAATGTACCTTCGCCCCGGTGACAGAAGCAGCGCGGCAAACTCGACAGACTTCTCTCGCGCCAGCAGATTCTTTAGGTACCTGTATTCCCACCGCGGATAACCATCAACATACAGCACACGCAGTGGGCGGTCTGTAAAATCCAGTTCCACCGTTCGCGTGTCGTTTTCAGCGATCAGGTCCGCGGCCTCGGTCTTGGCCCGCACCACCCATGTGCGTTTGCCCGGCGTTGTTGCGATTCCTACCAGAGTTGTTGATGCCGTAGCCACCGCTCCCGTACCGCCCGTGCCGGTTGCAGGAAACTCTACCGTCCGCGTATCTAGCACTGTGCCTGTCGCGGTGTCAACGAGTTCTACATCCACGCTTCGGGCGCCAGCGCCAGAACCAGTGCCAGAAACGCCGCCGCCAGCAGCGTTCCCGCCTTGGCTGAGCCCACCGGCCCGCGTGAGGTCAACGCGAATCGGCACTGTGTCGCTGACAAACGCGATCCCCGGAGACTCGGCGCTGCGGACGGCGATGTCTTCTGCTGGTTCGCCGGAGCCCAGTGGCACGGGGAAAATTCCGACCCGCGATGCCTCCAATTTTCGCAGCGTCGCTCGGGATACAGGCTCGCTCAATCGCCCGTCTGAAAGCACCAAGATCCCGGCCAAGGGCCGCCCCGCGGCACGCGCCATCGCCGTTACCAATGCCGCATCCAAATCGGTTCGCACGCCGGTGGGTTCACCCAGCTTGGGCACACCTGCTGGGCCAGCGGTGAGGTCGCTGGTTGCTGAGTCAAAGCCCAGAAACACAATCTTGCGGCCCTCCGCTGTCGTCGCAAAGCTCTTGGAGGCCGCTGCCAGCATTGCTCGCAGTTGCTGCTCACGGGTCTCTCGTTTGCCTGCCAAACTTGCGCCGGCAACACCGGTGGCTGCTGTTGCCCCGTTGGCCCCGGGTGCATCAGCGATCGCCAAGCTCGCGGAGCGGTCCACCAGAACGGCCACCGTGTCAGATTCAACCACCTCGCTGGAGCGGCTAAGCCTTGGCCCAAGCAGCAGCAGCACCAGCAGCATGAGCAGGGCCGCCCGCAGGAGCACCATGACTACGCGTTGCCCGGCGCGCAATTCACTCTTGCGATAGCACCACCACGCCGCGGCGAGAGCGCACGCTGCTAAGAGCGGCCAGTGCCACAGCGCCACGGGTGCGGCGAAGTCAAACCGCACAAACGGAGACTTTGTATCAAGTCCCTGCAGTCGGAGCAATCCGGAGATCCAATCAGGCATCTCGCGCCCCCTTGGCACCAAGGTCCGAATCTGTTCCAGCGTCAGTGCCGCCCTGCCGCCGTCCGGCGAGCGTGCCCACCATCGTGACCTTGCCACTGGCTGAGTGGTCTGCCCGCTGGGCCAGCACAATCTCAAGCAGCGCGAACAGCAGCGCCGCGCCGAACAGCCACGCGAGCCCATCGCTTGGCGTTACCGGCTTGGCGGCGGCTGCGGTGGCGGCCTCACCCGGTGCTGCATCTAGCCATAGCAGTGGAGTGGTGGTCGCTGGCGCGAGCCAACGCTCAACAATTGCCCGTGAAGTGGCATCAGTGTCGGATGCTGCGGTGTCTGGCTCTACGACTACCGTTCCGGCTGTAAGCCCGGATTGCAGCACAATGCGGTACAAACCAGCCGTACGGAGCGGCTCGATTGGCCGACCATCAGCGCCAACTGCTATGGCCAGGGCGCTGCTACGGCCGGAACCATTCTCCGCCCCTGCGGCGATGGACCGTGTTCCCGTGCCAAATCCGGCACCAGAGCCGGCACCAGAGCCGGCTCCGAATCCCGCTCCAAATCCCGATCCAAATCCTGAACCGGCATCACCCATGCTGCGCACCAGCACCAGCCTGGCAGCACCCGGCGGCAGTACAAGCTCGCGCCCGGCCGCCAGCACGATGGATCGCTTCGCTCGCCCAGCGCCTTGCCGCAGCAACTCTTGCACGAGCGGTACAAACAGGGGCTTGGCGGGTAAATCTGTCCATGCTGCATCCGCCGCGACAGAAAGATACAGCACCGGGCCGCGCACGCTGGCTCGGCTGTTTTTCTCAGAGGTGGCCTGCTCGCTCGCTGCGCCATCACCCTTGGCATTTTCGGTTGTGGTACTGCCACGCTCGGCACTGGCAGGCGGGGTCGCGCTGCTGGGCTTGCCTCCGGTCGCATCCGCGAGCAGCGCCAGAACTATTCGCCCCGCGCTCGAAACCAGCAACGGCTCAACACCTGTTCCGGTACCACTACCACCATCGGTTCGCTCTGGTGCCAGCATCTTGCGGAGGCCGATTGCCCGCAACAAATCCGCAAGCTCACTGCTTAATGAGCCGAGCATTTCCGCCGCGGCCGGGGAAGGCACGAACGTTGAATCCATCCGCTCGCCAGTGCCCTCAATTCCGCCGCTCCCCACAGCGGTGCCAATCTCACTCGCCTCACGCGGCAGTTTGGCAGCTACACCTAGGGCCGCCAGCAGCGTGTCACTCCACGTGTGCAGCGTTACATCGGCGGGCGGTGTGAGCAGCACCATGCCGCCACGATCGATTACCTTGCGGAGTGCCACCGTCGCCGCTTCTCCAAGTTTCTGCGGGCAGGTGACGATCACCGCATCCACATCGGCAAGCACTGTTGCATCCACCAAGGCTGCATCAATGACCACGCTACTGACCGGTGTTGCAGCGCTCGGGCTTGCAGCAAGCTCAAACCAGCGTGCCGGCGGTATAGACCCGACGCCGCCATCCAGCCCAAACGCGCTGGCACCTTGTCCATCGGCGATCACGGCCACATTCAGCCGTTCTGCTGTCACGGCGCTGGCAAGTGCTGTGTTGTCTCGGGCAATCGCATCTGGCAGTGTGCCGCCTGATCCTGTCCCAGGCGCGAACGATGCAGAGAGCGAAAGGCTGCCCCCGGCCGCTCTGGCTTGGGCCCCGTCTCTGGTTTCAGCGGTTGCCGCCAGTGCGGGCAGCGCTACAGATGCCGAGGCCTTTCGCGCGCCATTGCTAAACCGCACCGTCACCGGCAATTCAAAGCTCACCGGTTCCTGCGCTGCTTGGCCCGCGGCTGCGCCATCGTTTGCCCTGCCTGCCGTTGCGATACCACGTACCTGCACACTCGCTGTTGCTTCACCCATCGATGGGCCGCTGCGGACCACCTCAACCCTGGCCGTTCGTCCGGCGGCATGGTCTTGGCCCAGCACCACGCCGCGCCCAAGAGAAAATTGACTCAGCGCCACATTGCTCACTGCATCCAGCGGTGTAGCCAGCGACACGGAGACCTCAGCTGGCAACTTGCCGATTCGCGCATCAGCCAAGACTGAGCCGGCCCTCCAGGCTGAGAACACCACAACCCGCTCGTTGCCCGAGCCGCCCCCGGAAGTTGTTGCAGCATCGGCCGCCCGTCGATCGGCGATGATTGCTCCGGCCAGAGCGAGGCCACCGGCTACATCGGCGCGGCTGTCTTTGCCTTGCACGCTGGCGAGCGCGCTGGCTACGGCCGAAAGATCCGAAGATGGCGGGCTGATGAGCGTTGATGCTGGGGCGGCCATTAGAACCACCGCAACCCGATCACCCTCCCGCAGCGACCGTATGAGCTCCGCCGCTTGGGCCAGTGATCGCACCAGCGCTGTCCCGCCGGTATTGCCACCGCTGGTACTCCCACCGGACACCGCTCCCTCGGTCAGCGAGTCGTCAATAAGGACTACCACAGTTCCGCGGCGGGCGCCCAGTGCCGCCGCGGCGTTTACGATTGGCCGTCCCACTGCAAACGCCACTGCCGCCAGCAGCAGGCACCGGGCTGCCAGCAGCAGCCACTGTTGAATCAGCAGTCGCCGGCGCAGTTTCTTAAATGCTTCTTCGACAAAGCGCATTGCCGCCCACGCCATTGGCTTTCGCCGGCGGCGCATCAACAGGTGAATGGCAATCGGCACCGCGATGGTGGCGAGCCCGGCAAGCAGCAAACTCGGGTGAAGGAACATCAAGAGAAGGAAACTTAGTTCAAGCCGGGCACAGGGCAGAGCAAGATTTGGGGGCAAACAGAAAATCCGTTTACCTACGAAGTACATGTTATATGACTCTGCACGGCATCCGGTCGCACGTTGGCGCAATCCGGACACATTCCGGGCGCACAATTTTGGCACCCAAACCGCCAGGTTTCGGATGACTGTTTCAGAAGCCGGGACACGGCAGTGGCTTTGATCGTCTAAACGGGACCATTTGCATGCTTGCCGCCTCCTGCCTGTTTCCTCACGCCTGCTTGTCTACCCTGTTTCGTCCCGAGTTGGCCCGATTTCAGAGGCCCAGCTCTCCTCTGGAGCCCTTTTCCCGTGCCGACTGCCATTTTCTCCGATGTCCATGGCAACGCTGAGGCGTTGCAGTCTGTACTGGCCGACATTGCCAGCCGCGGCGTGCAGCGTTCGCTTTCCCTTGGCGACATCATCGGCTACGGCCCTGAGCCGCTTCGGTCTATAGACCTTGTGCGCGAGCACTGTGCTTGGTCGCTCATGGGCAACCACGACTTTGGTGTGCTTTACGAGCCGACAAACTTTAACCCGGGTGCTGAGTCCGCGGCGTACTGGACGCGGGATGCCATGGATGCCGAGCCTGATGAGACGCTCCGGGCCCAACGGTACGAGTTCCTGGGCAAGCTCAAAGTTCGGTTCGTCGAAACGGGGCCTGATGGGCGTACGCCTATTCTGTTTGTGCACGGCTCGCCCCGCCGCCCGATTAACGAGTACATCTTCCCGGACGACGTCGTGAATTCGCCGGACAAACTGGGCACAATTTTCGAGAAGGTTCAGCGGATCGCGTTTTGTGGCCACACCCATGTGCCCGGCGTGTTTACCGATGAGCCCGACTTTTACCCGCCCAGCGAGCTGACAGACCAGATTTACCAGCTGAACGACCACGAGAAGGCCATTGTCAATGTTGGTTCCGTGGGCCAGCCCCGAGACCTTGACCCGCGGGCCAGCTACGTGATCTTGCACGAGCCCAACACCACCGCCAAGACTGATGGGGGCGCTAGCGTCACAGTTGGCCCGATGGGCGGCGTGCAGTTCGTTCGTGTGCCGTACAACATTCAGGCAACCGCGAGCAAAATCAAGGCAATCCCGCAGCTGCATGACTGGCTGGCCGACCGTTTGTTTGAAGGCCGCTGAATCCTTGAGTGCCGGTCGTGACTGGGCGTTCCCTGCTTTACCGGGCTATTGGCACATTGGTTCCTTTCGGTGTTTATTGCCAAACTCTGGATGTTTCCGTCCAAACTAGCGAGGCGGCGGTCTCCCCAGCGCTTGGTTAGAGCTTTTTTGCGGTGCGGGCCCTGCCAAGATCGAACTGTGCTGGTCCGATTCTGCAGTTCTCGGCCTTTTCCCGGTAATCCGTCCGCCATACCCCACCAACATCCGCCAACACGCACAATCCTTCTCTATAGATCTTGACGGCCAACCGATAGCCGGGTACCATCCCTTCCTGCCAGACCGTAAGGTTTGGCGACAATGCGGGCGTAGCTCAGTGGTAGAGCATCACGTTGCCAACGTGAGGGTCGCGCGTTCAAATCGCGTCGCCCGCTTTGAAACGAATAAGTCCAGCAGCAATGCTGGACTTGTTTGTTTTTGATGCTGCCTGCGTTTCTGGCATGCTGAAGCGTGCCGGGGCCCGCCCCGGGGGGGTCGCAGGGGCCCTCGCTTCCCTGTAGGCTTATGCCTCCTGATCGAGATTCAACGGGCGACTGGAGGATGGGCGGACCAACCACGACGGTTCGAGCCGACGCATCTCGATAGTCCGGATAACTTTTTGCTCCGTGACGCGAGCACGCTATCCCCCGCACGCGCCGGCGGCGGTGGCCTGAAATTGACGACCCGCCGTCCGGCAGCTGGCAGAGGTTTGGGCCGCTGGCAAGTTTCAGCATCCCTCAGCGAACGCGTTGATAAACGCTATGAAGTCGCTCCCATCAATCACGCCATCCGGCCGGAGCCCATCAGGCCCGCCACCGGCAACATCAGCCAGCGGATCAATCGCCGGATCGCCGACACTGAAGCTGTTGATGAACGCGATGAAATCCGAGCCATCGACCACCGAGTCGCCGCACGATATTGGCCCGCCCGATACGCCCACGATGTCCGCCAGCGAGCACGGCGCCGCGGCCACTAAAGTGAGTTGCGTTGCACTGCTAATGATTGTCCCACAAGCGCTGCTGACGATGCAGTCATAGGAAACCGCATCAGCGGGCAGCACGTTTGAAAGCACGAGGGTGGCCGTCGCCGCAGAGGGGTTGGTGATTGTGTTGATGGGCGAGCCCGCCTTACGCCACTGGAATTCAAACGGTCCATCACCGGCGGGAAGCACGCTGAGTGTGGCGGTGCCTCCGGTGCAGGCAAATGCAGCCGCTGGCTGCTGGGCCACGCCAACGCAAAGGATTCGGACATCGTCGATATAGGGTCCGCCATCTTGGTCCGCAGGTGTGACTCCAAGAAAATGTACAACGGTTGTGCTTGCGGTGGCCGTGCCAACGAATGATTGCGTGAGCCACTGTCCACCGGAAGCGCTCCGGCTCCACGAGGCGGTGCCAAGGGTTACGCCGCCGAAGTCAACCTGGATTTGTTTGACATCGGGTCCGGCGTTGAGTTGACCCGCCATTAAAAATGAGATGGTGTACCTGCTGCCCGGCGTGGTTGCAATTGGCTGATAAATACCACCGGTGGAATAAAAATTTAGCTCAACAGACTGCACGCCAGCGATGGCCTGCGGATACCCAAACGAACCGACGTGGGCAACCCCTTGACCGATCGGATCAACGGACCAACCGTCAAACGGCTCGGCGGAAGTCCGCTGCGCAAATGCCCCGCCGATGACCGGCGTCTCAAAGCTGCCATTGGTTACAAGATTCGTTTGCGCGATTGCGGTGTTGGTGGCGGTGAGTACCAGCGCGGATCCGGCGACCAGGATCACACGGAAGAGAATGCGCCCGCACGTATGGCCAATTTCAGTGTGCGACCTACTGCGTGCTCGCGAGTAGTCCGTAGGATTGAGGGGGTTTTTCATGTGGTTTTCCTTTGATTTCATGGCCGGGCAGTGTCAGCTAGCAACTGGCGCGAGTTCAGATTCAGTCTGCCTGCCTGCCGACCTCGCAGCAGTACGGGTCGAGCGCTCACAACTGATTGCTCTGATCTAGCACCCTGTCGCAAACGCGTTGATGAATGCAACAAAGTCGGCCCCATCAATGCTGCCGTCGTAGTTCACATCCGCATTCGGGTCCGCGGTGACATCGCCCGCTGAAAAACTGTTGATAAATGCGATGAAGTCTGAGCCATCAACGATGCCGTCCGGGCAGGCTCCGCCTACTCGGAGGTCCGCAAATGAGCAGCCGGAGCACAACTGGGGTGTGCCGTTGTCAAGTAGTCCGACCTGCAGCGGGGTCAGGGCGGTGTCGTAGATCCGGAGCAGTGCGATCTCGCTGGGTGACCACTCGCCCTGTCCGCCGCTGCCAAGGTTGTCTGCCAGCACCACGATTGCGATACCGGGAGCAAGGTTCATGACTGTTGTGGCGACTTCCAGGACCGGTTGCCTGTCAAGGTACGCGACAGCGCTCGTTTCGGACACCGTCAGCACAACGTGGTAAAACGTTCCGTTCGTCCATAAGTCGGAGATGCTCCCGCCGGTGGGATAGATATTCAGGCCGCTGCTTGGGTCAACGTAAAAGCCGTTGTCGGATTGTCGATCGCTGACATCGAGCAAGCGGCTGTAGCCGGTGCGATCATCGGTGGTGCGCACGATCATCTCCACCGAGTAGTTTGATGGCGGCAGCGATAGACTCGCAGGGACGATCAGACCGCTCTGGTTTTCGGGCGGAGATGAATCACCCCGCAGCGCCAGCACGGTTCGCTGCGTTCCAAACACTGTGGCCGTTGTAAAGCCGCTGATCCCCAGAGGGCTAATGAGTGTGACCGGTGGCACCCCAGGCTGTTGGGCAGCAAATTCGCCGCTGAAGTTGTAGGTTGCCGTTGGCAATTGTGCGTTTGCCACATGCGGCAAAGTCGCAGCGAGAGCGGCGATCAGGTACGGCGGGCCACGACGGATGGGTGGACGTGTCATCTGGTTGCTCCGCGCACAGGTGCGGGAATTTCAAATGAAACTCCTGTTGTTGTGCGTTTCATTTGTAGCGGCTATTGCACCAACTGGTCAAGTACAAAGTATGTGCACAGCGTTATTTAAGGGCATGAAAAGACCCCCGCCGCTTGCGGGGGCCTTTTTATCTGGTCATTCTAGTGTTCGCCTGATTTTCAGCAGCCTGCCGCGAACGCGTTGATGAACGCGATGAAGTCGGTGCCGTCAATAATGCCATCGGGCGTGAGGCCGATGGGTCCGGAGCCGGCGACATCGGCCAGCGGGTCGATGGCGGGATCGGCCACGCCATACGAGTTGATGAACGCAACGAAGTCGGCCCCATCAACCACACCGTCTGGGTCGCGACCGAGCGGTCCGGACCCGGCGATATCGGCTAGGCAGCCAGGGGGTGGGCCGATGGCCTCACCGGCTAGCAAGAACGGAATGTCCTGCGCTACATCGCCAGCGCTGCTGGGCTTGCCGAGGTCGATGAGTGCGACCCAGTTGCCGCCTAACAGTCCGGCGCGCAGTTGCTGTGCGTTGGCCGTCGGCTTGCCGCGGCTGCCGGGAAAAGTAACTGGTGGACAGAAGACCTCTGCGTCAGGGTTGGTGGCCCGAATCTGCCATTCGATCCAGTACGAGCCGGGGCTCAGCGAGACGGGCGAAAGATCGGCATCGATGCGCCACAACTGTCTGTCCGTGCTCGGGGTCATGGGAGCCGGGCCAACGACGGAGTTGAACACACGATAAATGTTCAGCGGCGTGACTGAGAGAAGTCGGTTGGTCGTCAGGTCTCCGAAGACTGGTGTGGAGGTCGGAAGCTGCGGCGGTCCGTTTAAGATGCGCACAAATACGCCATCAAATGGTGCGGTCGCGCCGGCTCCGGGCTGGTAGGCATAAAACGACACGGTTGAGATGTTCCACACGTTCGGGAAGTCGACCTGAAAATCATCGGCGAATCGAAACGGCTGCTCAATCCCGGATGCGCCCCCGGCGTTGTTGCACGAGAAGCCTGCGATGCCGTTTGCGATTGTCGGTGAGACCGAGGGCGTCTCGCTCCACTGCGCACCGGCCGGGGCCACGACACCGCTTGCGGTGACTGTGCCAGTGGCGATGCCGGGGTCCGTGCGATCGGTGCTGCTGGCGTTACTAAACAGTGGCGCAGCGCTCGTGAGCGATGCCAGCAGCAGTGATGCCGCGGCGGCGGAGCCGTAACGAACGTGATGTGGGTGGATGGTGGTCAAAAGAGTCATACGAGCACTCCGCGGAATTGTGGTGTGAAGTTCGGGAAGACTTCGCTGAGGTTGGTATTGCCGAGACGACCTTGAACAATTTCGGCCAAGATGTCGCGGTAATCGATCGTGACGCCCAAGTCCATGTTGGTGGGAACCAAGGCCGGATTGGTGGAGATGCCGGGCCAGGTTGTCACTACCCGTCCGCCGCGGATGGCGTTGCCCATGGCCATCATAAAGTTGCCATAGCCGTGGTCGGTTCCGATGGTGCCATTCTCACCAACGCGGCGGCCAAATTCCGACATGATCACGATGGTCACGTTCCTGCTGCGTGCGGCCATGATGTCCTGATAGAACGCTCCGAGGGCGTTGCCCAAAGAGGCCATGGTTGTGAACAGGCTGCTGCCGGTGACGATACCGCCGGTGGTGGTGCCCGGACCGGAGGTAACCACCTGCGTGCCCTCATTGGCGTGGGTGTCCCAGCCGCTGTAGTCGATGGCGATTGCCTCCACACCTACATCGGCATTGACCAGAGCCGCCGCGGACTTGAATGAATTGCCGATGCTGCTGGTCGGGTACACCGCGCCGCCGGCCGGTGCGTAGCCTGAGGCGCCGATGGTGTTGAGCAGACCGATTGTGCTGAGCGTGCTGAGCGCCGCAGCGCGGACGGGATCGAGCGTGGCGCTGTATAGGTCACGCAGGACGATCTGCCGACCGGCGCGCGAGTTGGTAGCACCCTTGAGGCCGTAGCCGGTGAAGTTGGACAGAGCGGGGGGGGTGCCGGTGCTGCTGGCCAGATCTGGCACGGGAACCGCCTTGGGGCTGCCCACCAGCGTGCGTGGCAGGCCATCGGTAATGCCGATGGCGCGGATGAGCGCCGCCGGGTTCATGGGATCAATCGCGGCGAGGTGGCGACCGAGCCACCCGGTGGTGCTTGTCGGGTCGTTCAGTCGGGCGACCTCCATGGACTTTTGCGCATCAAAGTGCGACTTGCTGGCGTTGGTCATGCCCGCGGCCTGAACGAGCAGCAGCTTGCCGTCGCTCCACGCGGGCATGAGCGCGGCCAGCGCGGGGTGCAGGCCGAAGAAGACGCGGCCCCCGGGCGCGGTTGAACTGGCGGCCGATGCGAGGCTGTTACCCAATGGGTCGGTACCGCTGGTGCTGAGCAAGTTGAGCACGCGACGGTTGGGATCGGTCGCGGAATCAAACGGCAGCATCGCTAGGTTGGTGCGGGCCGATTGATATCGTGGTTCGTTGAACGGGACGACGACCGAAAGGCCGTCGCAGCCGCCGCGCAAATAGACCTGAATGATGACATCCTGGGCGCTGGAGTTGTAACTGCGTGCCATGGCAACGCGCGGCAGCCATGCGGGCGCTGAAGCGAGGATGGCGGCAGCGGTGGTGGAAGCGGCGAGAAATCGCCGACGTGACAGTGCGACGAATTCATCGCACGCTGTGTGTGTGGCCGAGGACATGGGGGAAAAGCTCCGGAGAAGTGAGCGGGGGGGCCAAATAAAGAGAACAAAATCGCCAGATTGCGGGATGCCGATGGGTCAAGTGAAGACTGCGGGTGGTGTTGCAGGCAGGGTGCGTGGAGGCCAACATCACCTTTGCAAGCGGCTTAGTACCATTGGAACCCTGGTGTCATCAGCGAGAGGGCGACCGCCTCGTTGCGGTACTGCTGGGTGAAGGTGGTGGTATTGAGATAGCTAAGGATTCTGGCTTTGGAGACAGGGTCCATCTCACTTTGGAACAGGAGCTGGTCGATACGGTTCATGACGTCGGACCGGGTTGTCGCGCCTGTGAGCATCGTGCCGATGTCCGTCGAAACGCCCGTGATGCTGCTGCCGGTGGTGGCGGTGGTTGGCACCACCTCGTCACCAAAGTTCCATCGCGGCAGTTGCTGGCCGCTCCAGTATTCAAGCGTGTCGGGATAGCCGTCAGGCGGTCCCCAGTTAAACGGCAGGTGGCCTGCGCGAGAGAGGCGGGTTCGCAGCGAGCCGCTGGTGGTGATGGTGACCGGGAGAACGCGCAGTGCGGAGGCGTACATGTGAAACGGCCGCTTCCAGCGTGGCGTTGCCGTGTACACGATGTTGGGTGCCAGCATGGTGCGGAGCATGGACTTGATATCGCCCACCACTCCAGCGCCGTTGTTGAGATACGTGGCCTTGACCGTGGCGATGACCGCGGCCGGGCAGTCCTCACCGATGAATCGCCGGCAGAGTTTGGTGGAGATGAACTCCGCCGTGCGCGGGTGACGGACCAGAATGTCGAGCACATCCTGCCCGTCCTTCATGTCCCGCTGGTTGGCCGGAATGGTCACCGAGGTGGTGCCAGTGAGATTGAACACGGGCGAGAGGACCTTGGCCGTGACATCGTGGACCGAGGCGTTGTAGCGGAAGGTGCCGCGCAGGTTCGTGGGCGTCGAGGTGGAGCCCCAGCGAGTCCAGCCGGTGAGGCAGCGGGCGACGGCGATGACATCGGCCTGGGTGTACCCGCCCGTGGAGGACAGGGTGTGCAGTTCCATCAGCTCGCGGGCGTAATTCTCGTTTGGCCCGGTGCGAGTGTTCAAGTCATTGTTTAGGTAGTTGAGCATGGCCGGCGACCGGATCGATGCGTTGAGCAGCGCGCCGAAGGTGCCCAGCGCGTTGGCCCGGATGGTGTCGCGGTCATCAAGCGTTTTGAGTGTTGAGACTGCGCCGGTGTTCAGGTCAAGATTGAAGTGATCCGTCCAGAACTCGACCATGCGTTCGAAGAGCTGGCGTTTGCTGTACACAGCGCGGATGAGCGTTGCCTCGATCAGTTCGTTGGCCTGCTGCCCGATGTTGTTCAGCGCGTAGAGCTGTTCGCCGGTCATTGTCAGGGTTGACAGTGCGGGGATGCCAGCGACACCGCCGGTGAGGCGCGAATCCACATAGGTATCGGGTATCGCCGTGTGATTGAGCTGATGTTCAAGATACCCGCTGTAGCCGAGCTGATTGAAGCGAGTGATCTCTTCGCTGGTGAGCCCGAAGGTGACTCTGCTGATGAGCTTGCTGCCCAGTGCGCCGGGGTCAACATCCGCAGCGGTGCTGGGAACGGCCCCGGCCGCCATCGCGGCGTGCCGTGTGCCGAGCGCGGCGATTGCTGCCAAGCTGGTCGCGGAAACCGTTGCGGAACTCGTCGCGGTGCCAGCGGCGGCAGCGAAAAACCGGCCTGCCCCGCGCAGCAGAGATCGCCTGCTGGTGTCGGGAGCGGCTGAAGTGGCTGAAACAGAAGGACAGGGGCACTCAGGCAAGTGGGTGCCAGGAACGTCGCAAGCTGAGGATTGACTCATAAAACACATCTCCGGCGGGGTGGGCGGACCGCCTCCGGAAAAAGGTACCTGCCGGCGGGAGGCAAGAATTCCGATCCGACGGCGGTACTACTTTGTCTCATGGAAAGAAATTTGCAAGGAAAAATCACTCAAAAGCACTCAAATTATCAGAACGTCGGGAGGTGAAATCGTTTCAAAGCGGTGTTCGCTCGGGGCGGTGTGGATAACCGGTTGCCAGCGATGGCTCGCGGAAAGCCCCGGCAAACCCGCCACGGGGCTTGGAACATCAGTACATCTGAAACCCCGGCGATGCCAGCGCCAGCGAGACGCTTTCATTTCGCGATTGTTGGGTGAACCCGGAGCCCGAGAGATATCGGCGGATGCGAAGTCTCTCCGTTCGGTTCATCTCGCCTTGGAACACAACAGCATCGATTCGGTCCATAACCTCATCGAGTGTTTCTGTACCAGCGAGTATTGAGCCGATGTCGGTTCTTATCCCGCTCAGGCCGCTGCCGATGGGCACCATTTGCGGCACCAGGTTGACGGCGAAGTTCCATCGAGGAATCTGTTGGCTGCTCCAGTATTGGATGGTATCGGGATAGCCATCGGGCGGTCCCCACCAAAACGGCAGATGACCCGCATCGGCCAGGTGCGATCGCAGCGAACCGGTGGTGCTGATCGTGACCGGCAGGATGCGCAGGGCCGAGGCGAACAGATGGAGCGGTCTCTTCCAGCACAGACTGGCAGTGTGCAGTACGTTGGGTGTCAGCATCGCGCGGACCATCGCTTTTATGTCGCCAACGACCCCCGATCCGTTGTTTAGATACGCGGCTTTGACCGTCGCGATCACCGGCGTTGGGCAATCCTCGCCAATGAATCGGCGACAGAGCTTTGTCGCCAGAAAATTCGCGGTGCTTGGATGTCGGGAAAGAATGCTCAGCACATCCATGCCGTCTTTGAGCGGGGGCTGATTGGCCGGAATGACCACCGGACCGGTGCCCGTAAGGTTAAAAACCGGTGAGAGTACTTTGACCCCTTGATCGTGGGCCGCATCGTTGTACTGAAAGGTGCCTCGGAGGTTGGAGGGGACGGCATAGCCGTCGTACCTCGTCCACCCTGTAAGGCAGCGGGACACGGCGATGACATCGGCCTGGGTGTAGCCGCCGGCGGTGGACAGCGAGTGAAGTTCCAGTATTTCGCGGGCGTAGTTCTCGTTGGGGGCGGCGGCGGTATTCAGGTCGTTATTCAGGTAACTGAGCATCGCCGGGGATCGGGCACTGGCCACGAGCATGTCTGTGAAATTTCCCAAAGCGTGTGGCCTGATGGTCTCCCGATCATCGAGCGTTTTGAGGCCCATAATGATCTCGAGCTGACAATCAAGATTGAAGTGATCGCTCCAGAAATCAACCATCCGCTCGAACAGCTGGCGTTTGCTGTACACCGCCCGCAGCAGGACGGCCTCGACCAGTTCGTTGTACTGCGCCTGCAGATTGTTCAGCGCGTACAACTGTTCGCCGGTCATCGTCAGCGTTGCAAGCGCTGGGATTCCGGCGATGCGACCGGCAAAGCGGTCCTCGATATATGTGTCGGGAATCGCTGTGTGATTGAGGTGATACTCAAGGTACCCGGAAAAGCCCATTTGGTTAAAGAGGGCGAGTTCTTCGCTGGTTGTACCGAATGTGATGCGACTGACCAGACGGGGGCCCAGCGCGCCCGGATCCACATCGGCCTGTGATGAGGGAATTGCCTCCGCTCGGTTTGGTGTTGTGGCAGCGGCCAGGCCGGTGGCGGTTGCGACTGCGGCAAACCGCTTTCGGGCCGCACTCAGCAGTGCGCGCCGTCCAAACGGTTCATCTAGTTGAGTGCTCGGTTGAACACCCGACTGAACAACTGGCTGAACACTTGGCTGAACACCGGCGACGGTTGCAAAGCCTGTTGGTATGGAAGAATCGACGGCTGTTGGCATCCAGGGAGGCTCCAGGAAAGCGAGGCTGCGGATTTTTTCAGCGTACATGCGCGAGGTACGGTTACCAAGAGCGTGGGCGTGCTGCCCACACGCACAGAGTCGCTCCTACCACCGATAACGCCAGCGGTAAGAGGGAAAATTACTTTATATCGTTGAAAATAGATGGAGTTCCCTGAGGGATACGCCAGTCCATCAGGGCTGCGCTGCGCTTTGAGCTGCGCGCGGCAAACCATCAAGCAAAGCCAGCATCGTCATTAGCGGAGATATGACGCGATGAATGGAGCAGGGGAGGGCGGTGCTTCCGTTGCAGGGCACTTGGTAAAGTTGTGTCTCAGCGGCGGCGGCGTGAAACCACCAAGCCGGCCGCAGCAAACAGCAGCCCTGCGCTGGGTGCGGGGATGATGTAGCTGATTGTTAGCTCCGGTCGAACGCTTGCATCAGTGTTTTCGCGTGAGTCAAATCGCTTGACAGTCTGTGCATCAAGCTCGTTGCCTTGGAGGAGCCAGCCAAAGTTTGCTGCGGGGTTCGCCATCCAAGCTTGCGCATCCGCCACCATGCCAGCGCCCGACCAAGTGTAGTTTGCAACGCCACCAACGATTGTTGAGGCGCTTGAAGTGGCTGCAAAGTCGCCGCCGGGGTTGGTCCAACTGGTGGTATTAAACGATGAGTAAAGCCACGTCGCATCACCGGGTTGGGCTGGCGCACCCGCGCCGCCGTTGCCGGCGTTGGAGGAGCCCTCGCCCCAAGCGCGGGTTGCGGCGAACGCACTGACGACTTCGCCGGAAGCCGCAGACCGGCTCATGTGCAGTCGAAGGCTAACTTCGGTGATGACGGCGCCGGCGGGCAGTGTGGTTAGATCAAATCGCAGCAAAGCACGCCGACTCACGTTGCTGTTGAGGTTGCCGGAGAACAGGTATTGCCCGGCGCCGCTGGACAGACCGCCAAGCTGGTCTTGAAACAGCGTGTTGTCTGCCGCGGCACCCAGGCGGAGGGTGTCCGCACAGGACAGCGCCGGTGTGCAGCAGATGGTCAGTGATGCCGCGAGCATCAGCTTGGTACAAATGGTCATCTCTTAAGTCTCCTGAATCAAACACATGGCGACTGTGCCGCCCCAGGTGCTGGGGTGGATCGACGGCCTCAGCATACCCCACCGCGCGGCAAAAGCCAGCCGTTTGGATTGAAAGATTCGGTAAAGCTTCGCTCGCGTACGGATTTTGTTGTGGTTGGCAATCTGCGTTGGTCTGCCCGCTGGGGATGATCGGCCACTCTGGCTCCAGCAGCGAGAAGGACCAGTCGGAAGGACCGGGGGAGCGCACCGGCGGGAAGCAGGGCGTCGGTTCTCGGGCCTGTTTCCGGCTCGGGAGTGATCGGGCCGTTCTGGTTCTACCCTGCCTCATCTCGCCATGAGGCGACTTGCAAAGGACTGTCATGGCCATCTGGTTTACCGCCGACACGCACTTTGGCCACGCCAACATCATCGGTCATTGCAATCGCCCGTTCGGCTCGGTGCAGGAGATGGATGATGCCATCATCGCCAGCATCAACACCCGTGTGGCCGAGAGCGACACGCTGTACCACCTGGGCGACTTTGCGTTCCGCGGCAATAACCCAGCCGTGTACCGTGCCCGGATTCGCTGCCGCAGCATCGTGCTGATTCTGGGTAACCACGATCCGCAAACGCTCGCAGGGGTGACCAAGCCAGAGTTCTCATCACTCTTTGCGGGCGTGCACTCGCTGCTGCGGATCAAACCCTCTTTGGGCGGTGCCCCACAGCAGATTATGCTGTGCCATTACGCCATGCGGGTCTGGGACAAAATCCACCACGGATCATGGCACCTGTTTGGCCACAGCCACGGAACGCTGGCTGATGACCCCGGTGCCCGATCATGGGATGTGGGTGTCGATGCCAATGGGTACAAGCCGGTGAGCTTGCACGAGGTCGCAGCAATTATGGCTCGGAAAAACTTCGTACCCGTCGATGCGCACGGGCGGCGGGGTTCAAGCGGCGCCGGAACGGAAATCGGGCCGGAGGAGGGTGCGGAATCGGCCGGATAATGCTGGTGTTGCCGTGCGTTGGGCGGGCCTGCCCAACGCTGCAAAGTTGGCAGGGGTGGCCAAGCTCCGAACCTTTGGCTCTGGAACGCGTACCAGGTACGGTCTACAGTCCCCACTGTGCGGAGTCTTCAATCGACCCGATGCGGCGGACAAGCAGACGAAGTCGTCGATCAGAATGCCGTTTGAACACGGCCGTGTACCAAAGTGGTCGAATGGAGCGGATTGCAAATCCGTTTGCGAAAGCACTCGTGGGTTCGAATCCCACCGCGGCCTTTGAGGCAGAAGAGAGGGGAAAGAGACCAGAGACAAGAGACAAGAGAAAAGAGAAAAGGGAACAGGGAAAAGGGG
The DNA here is from genome assembly GCA_038231815.1 of Phycisphaerales bacterium. GTDB lineage: Bacteria > Planctomycetota > Phycisphaerae > Phycisphaerales > UBA1924 > CAILKP01. The sequence continues at coordinate 1,102 of JBBRKQ010000045.1, read as the reverse complement.
ACACGATTGAAAGGACGTAGTGAGGCGGGAAGGCCAATTCCAGCTGGCCTGGGGGCGCTTGGTGGACAGCTGACGAAATTGTAAATCAAACGCCGCACCCAGTGGGGGCAGGCCGATGGCTGTGCTGGCACCCCGTTCAACCGGTGTATTTGCATTTTCACACTCATCTCTTCTCTTTCATCTTTTCTCTTTTCTCCCCGCCTCCTCCCCGTCAATGATTCACCATGTTGACCGAGCAGCAGGCCCGCGAGCGTGCGGCGATTTTCCAGTCTGACTTTGCCAATCTTCGCGCTGAGGTTGCCAAGGCCATTGTCGGCCACAGCGAAATTGTTGATGGCATTCTCACGAGCCTCTTCTGCGGCGGGCACGCCCTGCTTGAAGGTGTGCCAGGCATCGGCAAGACCCTGCTCATCCGCACGCTTTCACAAGCGGTGCAACTGAGCTTTTCACGCATCCAGTTCACCCCGGACCTGATGCCGGCGGACATCACCGGCACCAGCATCGTTGCCGAAAAGCAGCAGGCCGACGGCTCACGCACGCGCGAGTTTGTGTTTCAGCGGGGACCGGTGTTTGCCCAGATGGTGCTGGCCGATGAGATTAACCGGGCCACGCCCAAAACCCAGGCCGCACTGCTGGAGGCAATGGCCGAGCGCTCAGTCACTGTCGGCGGCACCACCCACCAGCTGCCGCTGCCTTTCTTTGTCATGGCCACCCAGAACCCGCTGGAGCAGGAAGGCACCTATCCGTTGCCCGAAGCCCAGCTCGATCGGTTCTTCTTTAAGCTCGTCGTTGGTTATTCAAACCGCCAAGAGCTGAAGGACATTCTCGACCGCACTACCACCGGCACAACCGTGCAGATCCAGCCCGTGTTGGATGCTGCAACGCTGCTGGCCCATCAGAGCCTTGTCAAGCAGGTGGCAATGGCCCCGCATGTCCAAGACTTCGCGGTGCGCATGGTGCTGGCCACGCAGCCCGCGGGTGATATTCACTCCAGCGGCGATGCGGGCAAGTTCGCAACCCCGCTGGTGAACCGGTTTGTGCGGGTTGGCGCCTCGCCCAGGGCTGCCCAGGCCATTGTGCTTGCAAGCAAGTGCCGCGCACT
>JBBRKQ010000044.1:0-30031 GCA_038231815.1 Phycisphaerales bacterium | reverse complement strand
TCGTGCGGACTTCGTGCGGAAGGCAGCGGATTGTGCGAGGTTGGTGGGTCAGAGCGGTTGGTGCTTGTGGCGCGGCACGGGAGGTGGCGGGCTTCGACGGTGGTCGTGGGTTTGTGGAAGTGGTGGGCTTCGGTCACGGTACGCTACCGCGTACCGCTCTTAGGGAGGGTGGTTGTTGCTTGTGGGGCTCGCTGCGCCAGCGGCTACGGTCGTGCGGACTTCGTGCGGAAGGCAGCGGATTGTGCGAGGTTGGTGGGTCAGAGCGGTTGGTGCTTGTGGCGCGGCACGGGAGGTGGCGGGCTTCGACGGTGGTCGTGGGTTTGTGGAAGTGGTGGGCTTCGCCCACGGTACGCTACCGCGTACCGCTCTTAGTGGGGGCTTGGGGCTCTTTCGTTCTTGCTGGTGCTTCCCATTCCTGCTGCTGGCACCCCACTTACCATCCTGACCTATGCCCGTCTCCCATGACATTCTTTCGCTGCTTAAAGACCGCTTTTCTGAGGCGATGGTGCGGGCGTTTCCGCAGCAGGCTGGGGTGGCGATTGATCCGGCCATTACCGCCTCGAAGAACCCCAAATTTGGCGACTTTCAGTGCAATGCGGCTATGGCGTTGTCGAAAGTGCTTGGTCGCCCGCCGCGGGATGTGGCGAAGGAGATTGTCGCGGCACTGGACCTTGCGGATTTAGCCGAGCCGCTGACGGAGGCATCAATTGCGGGGCCGGGGTTTATCAATATTACGATTCAACCGGCGGCCATTGCCAGAGCGCTGGTGGCGATGGATTCTGAGAACCTTGGCTTGGAGCCGGCCACGGGCGCGCAGCGGCAGACGATTGTTGTTGACCTGTGCGGCGTGAATCTGGCCAAGCAGCTGCATGTCGGGCATTTGCGATCGACTGTGATTGGCGACACGGTTGCGCGGGTGCAGTCGCGGCTGGGGCACAAGGTCATTCGGCAGAATCATGTAGGGGATTGGGGGCTGCCGATTGCGATGGTGGCGGCCCGGCTGATTGCGCAGGCCGATGCGGGTGAGATTGACCTCGCGACGATCACGCTTAATGACCTGGACAGCGCGTACAAGGCTGCGAAAAAAGCGAGCGATGCGGAGACCGCAGCGCTTGCGATGTGCCAGAAGTACCACATGGGCTCGAAGCTTGAGGCGGAGATTCAGGCCCAGGTGGATGACGCCAAGGCTGTTGAAGCCCGCGGCAAGGAAACGCTGATTAAGCTGCAGGCCAAGGACCCCGCGGTGTACGCGGTTTGGCAACTGATTAGTGAAGTGACCATGCGGCAGTGCCTGGCGACGTGCGCTGATCTCAATGCGATTGTGCTGCCGGAGCACACCGCGGGCGAATCTGCCTATGCGGACTTGCTCGCGCCGCTGGTTGATGATCTGCTGAGGAATGGGATTGCCGAGATCAGCAATGGAGCGGCGATTATTCGTATTGATGATGTTGAGCCGGGGCCGCCACCTTCGCCGCCGGTGCTGATTCGCAAGTCCGACGGCGGGTTTTTGTATGCCACGACGGACTTGGCAGCGATCCGCCATCGCTGTCAGACGCTGAAGGCTGACCGCGTGGTGTATGTGGTGGGTGCGCCGCAGATCTTGCACTTTAAGCAGGTTTTTGCGGGCGCTGCCAAGGCGGGCTTTACGGAGCGCGACGGCAAGCAGGTGTCTATCGAGCACGCGGCGTTTGGTGCGATCTTGGGAGAGGACGGCAAACCGTTTAAGACTCGATCGGGATCATCGGCCAAGCTGCAGGATTTGGTGGAGCTGGCGCAGGAGCGGGCGATGGCTGCGGTCTCGGCCCGGCAGAGCGATTTGCCGGATGCCGAGCGTGCGGTGATTGCCAAGGCTGTGGCGACGGCGGCGCTGCGCTATACGGATTTGGGTAGCGAGCGGATTCGCGATTACATTTTTTCACCTGAGCGGATGGTGGCCTTTGAGGGCAACACCGGGCCGTACCTGCTGTACGCGCTGGTTCGCATCAAGAGCATCTTTCGCAAAGCCGCGGAGCGTTTTGGGCCGGATGAGGTTGGGGCATCAGCCAATGCCGCGCTGACGCTGGCGGACCCGGCGGAGAAGAACCTGGCCATGACGTTGCTGCGGTATGGCGGCGTGGTGGCGGAGGTTGGCCGCACTGTTGAGCCGCACCGGCTGTGTGCGTACATCTATGAGTTGGCCGGGTACTTTGCGACCTTCTTTGATGCGTGCCCGGTGCTGACGGCCCCTGATGAGCAGACCCGGCGAATGCGGCTGCGGCTGTGCGACCTGACGCAGCGGGTATTGAGTGATGGGCTGACGGTGCTGGGGATACCGACGCTTGAGCGGATGTGAGGGTGGTGAGGGGCTGAGGGGGTTGGGTGGGGGCAGACGATCAGCCTTGCAATCTGTCTACGGTGTGGAGAGATTGCAGGGGTACATATTGAACGTTTGATAAAGAGGGGTCAGCGCGGCTTGATGCGCGTTCGGCTTGAATTGGGCAACGCGGAGTCTTGTACCGCAAAAAATGAAATCCCCGAACCGCTGGCCCGGCGTGTGTTTCCACTGGGCCAGCGGTTCGGGGCGTGCTGAATGGACGGCATCCGGAAACGTTGCCGCTGCTGTGTACAGAGCGTCACGAAAGTACCGCGGGAGACAGGGCGATACAAAAATACGCGAAAATTGTGTTATTCGGACTTTAAATTGTACCTTCGGATTCCTTGCCGAGACTGGATCTCAGGGTATAATTGGTATACGTTTGGATTACGTCGTCCGAACTTGACCCTTTCAGAATCCTTGCAGAATCCTTTCAGAATCGTTCCGGCGACATCAAGTCGGGCTTTTTTGGAGAGCCGCGGTCAGGAGGTCAGTCCGCCAGAGGTGGCGTGCAGAACACACGAAGCGACAGTTGGTACCGGCCGCCTGTATTTTGAATCCCGTGCTCCCCGTACGCTGCAAAAAGTTCGGTGATGAAACCGAGTTTTATTTCCCCGAGTCACACTGTATTTTAAGGAGTTTCTATGGCACGTTCGGTCAACCGCGTCACGATGCTGGGCAATCTCACCAAGGATATTGAGATCAAGTTCACTCCATCCAACACCGCTGTGGGCAACTTTGGCATTGCCCTTAACCGTGAGTGGAAGACCCCCGATGGCCAGACCCGCGAGGAGGTCACCTTCGTAGATTGCGAAGCTTGGGGCAAGGCAGCTGAAATCCTGCAGAAATTTACTAAAAAGGGCAGTCGCATCTACCTTGAAGGCCGTCTCAAACTTGACACCTGGAAGGACAAGACTGACGGCTCCAATCGCTCTAAGTTGAAGGTGGTTGTTGAGGACTTCTCGTTCATTGATTCCAAGTCTGGCGGCGGTGGGCCGGGTGGCGGAGGTGAGCAGGCTGGTGGCTACGCCAGTGAAGAGTCTTCTGGTGGTGGTGGCGGTGGTGGTGGTTACTCTTCGGAACCGCCGTCCCGATCTAGCCGCCCGGCGGCTCCGGCGGCGGCGCAGGTTTCTGAAGCTGACATTCCTTTCTAAGTTCGGTTGTGCTCGGAAACGTCCAAATAACTTTTGCTTGAGTAGCGTTTTCCACAGACAGCCCGGCCCCGATGGCCGGGTTGTTTTGTGGAGGGCAGCGTGCCAGGCGATTCGCCGCTATCATCTCGACCCACCCGCTGGGGCTCTTCCGGGCATGTTGTCCGCGGTGAGCTCCTAACTCTCGGCTTTGCCGCTCCTTGTGATCGGCACCGAAAAGGACAGCACTATGGCACGTACGATTGAATTGCTTTTGATTGAAAACGTTGAAGGTTCGGGCATCGTTGGCGATGTCGTTAAGGTTCGCAAGGGCTTTGCCCGCAACTACCTCATGCCCCGCGGCATGGCCACCCAGCCCAGCCCCGAGAAGATCAAGGAACTCGCTGGCAAGCGTGCGGATGCTGAGAAGCAGATCGCCGCACTGCGGTCGCAGCGCGAGACGCTGATTAAGAAGCTTGATGGCTACAAGTTGGAGATGATCCGTTCGTGCAACGATCTGGGCATCCTGTACGGTGCGATCACGCAGCACGAGATTTCGATCGCTTTGGGTAAGGCTGGCTTTGCGGGTATCAAGGACCGCGAGGTCCGCATTGGTGCGGCGATGAAGCGTATTGACACGTATGACCTGGACATCAAGTTTGCGGCGGACTTGGTTGCTTCGATCAAGCTTGACGTCAAGCCGGATCGGGTGATTGACATGCGTCGGGCAGCGACCGAAGAGCCGGCACCCGCGCCGGTTGATGGCGAAGGGGCCCCGGCGGATGCCGCGGCTGGTGGCGAGAAGAAGTCTAGCAAGAGGGCTGACAAGGCCGATCGTGGCGACAAGGCCGCGAAGGTTGAGGCTCCATCCGAGAAGAAGGGTGTTTGGGCTTCGGTCAGGAACGACTCTGCGGAGCCCAAGGCGGAGGCAAAGGCTGAGAAGAGTGACAAGGCTGAGAAGGGCGAATCGAAGGGCAAGAAGGCCAAGCCCGCCAAGTAAGGTTTGAATCGTGATATTTTACACAGACCCGCCGAGCGATCGGCGGGTCTGTGTCGTTAGAGCCCGGTATCCTTTCGTTGTTCGCTTTCAATTTTTCCTCACTAGGAGTCTGTACGAATGATCATCCAACTGATTCTGGCCGCGGCGATGGCACAGGCCGCACCGACAGCGCCACCGGCGGCCACGCCAGCACCGGCACCAGCACCAGCACCGGCAACCGCACCGGCGGTACCTGCGGGCGCTGATGCTTCCAAACCAGCCGATGGGCAGAAGAAGGCTGAGGCTCCGAAGGTGACCAAGCTTGCCTCCGGCGTCGAGATTGAAGACATGGTTGTTGGCACCGGCTACGAGGTGAAGGCTGGCGGCGTTGTGATCGCGAACTATCGCGGCACGCTGAAGGAGACGGGCGCTGAGTTTGATTCTTCGTACAAGCGTGGCGAGCCCATCGGCTTCCCGCTGACACGTGTCATCAAGGGCTGGGGCGAGGGTGTTCCGGGAATGAAAGTCGGCGGGAAGCGCAAGCTCACCATTCCGGCGGCGATGGCGTATGGCGAGAGAGAGATAAAGGACGGCGATGAAAAGGTGATCATCCCCAAGAACAGCGACTTGGTCTTTGAGATCGAACTGGTCAATGCGATCGAGATCGAGGACATTAAAGTTGGCGATGGCAAGGTGTGTCCTGAGAACGCGAACGTGAAGCTGCACTATCGCGGTACGCTCAAAGAAGGCGGCGCGGAGTTTGACTCATCACTTGGCGGACAGCCGGTGGAGTTTGGACTGCCGCAATTTATCCGCGGCTGGCAGTTTGGCGTGCCGGGCATGAAGGTTGGTGGCAAGCGCAAGCTGGTTATTCCGTGGCAGTTTGGCTACGGCGAGGCGGGCTCGCCACCAAAGATCCCGGGCAAGGCTGATCTCGTCTTTGAGATTGAATTGATTGATTTGCCCGGCGCGAAGTAAGTGGTACCGAACAAGTGATACTGAATCAAGTGGCGCCGAGTAACTGGTGCCGAGTGATTCGGGTCGCAACTCGCGTGATTCGTTTTGATTTTTCATTGCCCGCTTGGGCCTCTTCTGTTTCAGTTTCAACCCTTCCTTTTTGCGGACAGTTTATTTATGGCAATTACTCTCGAACAAGGCGTTCTCGCTGAAGACACCGTCGTTGGCCAAGGCCAAGAGTGTCCGGCGGGTGCGGTGGTGACGGTGCATTACCGGGGCACCCTTAAAAGCAACGGCAAGGAGTTTGACTCCTCCATCGGCGGTGCGCCGGTGAAGTTCCCGCTCAACCAGCTCATCGCGGGTTGGCAGATCGGTATTCCTGGAATGAAAATCGGCGGCAAGCGCACGCTGACGATTCCGTGGCCGGTTGCCTACGGCGCTGCGGGAGCGCCGCCGGACATCCCTGCCAAGGCCGACTTGATCTTTGAGATTGAGCTGATTAATTTTAAGTGAAGTGGTTTAAGTGATGTGGTTTAAGTGCTGTGGGCGAGGCGATCTGGATTTGGTTTAATGGAGTCTTTGACAGCCGGCCGCGGAAGTGGCCGGCTGTTTTTTTGTGGGTGAATGACAGGTCACGGAGGGTCAAGAGGGCTTCTTTGGGCTAGAAAGCGAGCACGTCCGAGAATGTGGTAGATGCAAGGCCGTAAAAAGATATTGATAGTTCGTAATTTATTTGTATGCGTAGACCGACATATGAGCATGGGACCCCAAATGACGGGCGCGGTGATTGAGAACGCTTTGGCCGTTCTTGGCGAGGCGGTCGTGTATCACACGGATATTGAGCTTCTCATCGTTGGCGGTGCGGCGGGGATGATCACGGGGTTGTTCCCATCGACCTGAACGACCAGTGTTTGCGATGTGATGCTGTACGTGCCCCCTGAGGCGATGGTGGCGGTGGAGGTTGCGGCTCAAGAGATTGCCGTGCAGCTTGGTTTGTCTCCGGACTGGCTCAACAGCAATGTGCAACTTCGGCTGGATGCGTTGCCCGACGACTGGATGTGGCGGCGTGTGCTGATTGGGCACTGGGGGCGGCTGCGGATTTTTGCTGCCAGCAGGGTGGATTGAATTGCGATGAAGATATTGGCGGGGCGCGGTCGTGATATCGATGACCTGCGATCGCTTCAAATGCGTTCCCACGATCTTCCCTTTTTGAACGGGTACCTTGAGCTTTTGCCACAGAAAGGAACACGGGCACCGCAGGTTGCCGCCGCGATTGAACTTCTGGCAGCCTGAGAAAGAAACCTCCGTGATTGACCCCGTCGAAATCGTGACCAGTGATTGGACCCGTGTGGGTTGCGGTTTCAATGCGCAGCCTTCGGCGGAGACTCCTGATATTGAGCGACTTGTGCTGGAGACAGCGCGGGTGATGCCGCAGATGTCGCGGCTGCTGATTATGGGTGCGACGTGGCTGCATCTGTACGGCGATGCCGTGGCCCGTCACAGGCTTGCACGGCTTATCAGCGAAGAACTTGAACCAGAGCATCACCCGACGATTGGTCTGTTTCTTGATATCGCTCAGCAAGGCACGCACCCGCATTGGTTCGAGGCGATCACGCGGGAATTGCCGCCGGTGGTCACTCCGCGCGCATTGTTTGATGTGTACCGCGAGCTTGGTCTGACAGCTAGGGCACTCCAGAGCGCCTCGGAGATTTCGCTGCGATGGGGTCTTTGGTGCGAGCCTGTGGGATGGAAAATGAATGCCATGCGGCCTGCATGGTGGATCATGCAGCACAATCCGAGCCTGCTTACGCGTGCTGACTTTCGCGGCGACCTGCGCGCTTCGGTGCTTGGGTCTCTGCGGCATGATGCAGAATCCGGCGGGAGTGAACTGAGTCTTGCCCGGGCTTGTGGCGGATCACGGGCGCAGGTGCGGGCAGCGCTGGACAATCTGGAGATGACAGGGCGGGTCAAACGCTCGCGGGTGAAGGGGTCGCGGGCGACGCGGATCACGCTCACCAAAAGCGAGTGAGCGGGATTCACCTGCCACGGGTTCGACGCAGCGGCTGTGTTCCACCGAGCGCAGCGTGAGAGCTCACCCGATGCGTGAGCGTATCTGGTAACGTCAGCCGTTGCTTTGACCTGTCGATGCAGTTACTTCACCGGCGCGACGCGGACAACGTGGTCTGGGTCGTTGAGCACGACGTAGATTGACCCATCCGGTCCGGTGGCCACATCGCGCACGCGGCCGAGGCCGTGGATGATCTCTTCGCGCTGGGTCACTGTGCCATCGGCGGTTACGCGCAAGCGATCAACCGATTGCCCGGCGAGCCCACCGGCGAACAGGTCGCCCTTCCACTTCGGGAATGCTTCGCCCGCTGGACCGGGGCGGGCTACATCAAGCCCGCAGACGGCGACCGAGGGCAGCCAGACGAGCTTGGGCATGTTGATGTCCAGGTCCTCAACCTCTTTGCTGGCAAGTTCCGGCCACGGCACGCCGAGCGCTGCGCCGTTGTAATTGATGCCAAACGAGACTTTGGGCCAACCGTAGTTGCGACCTTTGGCGATGAGATTCAGTTCATCGCCGCCGCGTGGGCCGTGTTCGGTATCCCAGAGGTTTCCGTTTAGGTCGAGTACCAGGCCCTGCGGGTTGCGATGGCCGTACGACCAGATGGACTTGATGGCTTTTTCCTGGGCGACAAACGGGTTGTCGCTGGGAACTTCGCCATCTTCCCAGACGCGGTGCACTTTGCCGTTGGGGCGGTTTAGGTCTTGGGCATTGTCGCCCCTTCCGCGTTCGCCGATGCAGAAGTACACGTAGCGGCGCCCGGCCTTGTCTTCTTTGCTAGGCTCGGTAAAGACAATCCGGCTGCCAAAGTGCAGCCCGCTGTTGGGCACGTAGGTTTCTGCTGGCGCTTCGAAGATGGTCTTTTGCTCGGTCCAGGCGCCGTCCTTGATCTTGCCGCAGATGATCTTGGTCATCCCCTTTTTGCCGGTCTCATCGGCATCGGAGTATGAGAGGTACACCAGCGAGTTCTTGGCGTAGTCCGGGTGCACGGTGACTTCCATCAGACCGCCCTGGCCGTTCGCGTACACCTTGGGAATGTCGCTGATCGGCGCCGAGAGTGTTCCCTTGCCACCGTCGGCGGCGGCATCAAAGGTTCGCAGCTTGCCGGCACGCTCGGTGATGAGCATTGTTGCAGGTTTGGTCGGATCTGCAGAGGGTAGAAAATCAACAGCCCAGGGTGTTGAAATTCCTTTCGTAACGATCTTTTCGATGGTGAATTTGTGATGTGTGGAGGTGTAGACACCTTTGTCATCGGCCTGCGGGTCGCCCTCGGTTTTGCGGCGGGCGGCGTTCTGCAACTCGCGGAGGTTGTTGACAAGCCCCCAGATTTCCGAATCTTTGAGCACCTCGCCAAAGGAGGGCATGCCTTGCTGCTCATGCCCGCGTTTGATCGCATCAAACAATTCGCGGTTGGTTTTCTTTCCCTTGCCGGGCCACGCCTCGATGTCGCGGTGCTGATCATCAAGCAGCGTGGGGGCGCTGCCGCCTTGGGCCTGCGCACCGTGGCAGGCGGCGCAGTTGGTTGACCACAACTGGGCGATACCCTGGGCCTGTGCCGCAGAGGCAAGCCCCAGCGGCGCGGCCAGGCTCAGTGCAAGCAAACTCGCGGACAAACTCTCTCTGCGGCGCGGGGCGGTCATGGTCAAAGGTTCCGGGTGGGGTTAGGGCTAACAAATCTGAAAATTAGGGTAGCGTGGGTCCGACGGGTGCCGCCGGATTCTTCGAGGCCGGCGAGCAAACCGCCCGCCTGTGTTCGTTCTGCCTGCCTTCGGCCCACATACTGTTGTCTATGCGAGTGCTAGGTTGCCTTTCCCATCGTGCTGCCCCCGTCCTTGGCTTTATCGCGGCGGTGTCGCTGCTGGCGGCTTCCGGCTGCTCTGGTGGGCCGGACATGATCGGTTCGGGGCCGCAGTACCCACCGGTTAAGCAAACCCGAGTTGTTGATGTGCAGGTGCTGCGTGATGAGACCGAAGTGACGCTTACGAACACCACCGCGGCGGACTTGCCGGCGGGCCTGCTTTGGATCAACGCGTGGTTCAGTGCTCCGTTTGAGGGCTTGCGGATTGGTCAGACGGTGACGCTGCAGCTGGTCCGTTTTACGGATCGATATGGCAGATCGTTCCGGGCTGGCGGTTTCTTTGCTACCGAATTGCCGGATCGTTTGGTGCTGGCCCAGCTTCAGCCAGCAAGTGCCGATGGTGCTGCGGCCGATGCGCCGGGCCCGCTGGCAGCGCTCACGCCGGGGTTTCGGCCGGAGCTGATTGGTTTTATCGTGATTCGCCCGGTGGAGTAAGCCATGGGAAATCAGGCGAGCAAGGGAGTCTGAAAGGGAGTGTGACTGATTGCAGGAAAGCGAGCTTCACAAACAAATCGCCGCCGGAGCACGCCTGCACGCTGCCGAGCAGGAATCCGAAGGCACTGCTGGGCCAGGAGCCGGGTTGATTGAGCTTGGCCCCGGTGATGATTGCGCGGTGGTGCGATGTGGTGACTGCCGACTGCTTCTGACCGTTGACCATCTGATTGAAGGGAGGCATTTTGCTGGTCCGTGGGGTGCGGCTGGTGGCAACGCTGGTGGAATCTCTGGCGGTACGAGCGCAGACTTGGTGGCAAGAAAGGCTATTGCCAGATCCGTTTCGGACATTGCTGCAATGGCAGGCCAGCCGCGTTGGGCCCTTGCCACGGCCGCATTTGCGCCGGGCACTTCACAGGCTGATGCGGATGCGCTGTGCGCAGCGCTGTTTCGCTGGGCGAACGCGTTTGGCTGTCCGCTGGTTGGAGGAGATATCGCCAGCCTTGCGGGCGGTGATTCGCACCCGCAGCCTGCGGGGCTGCCGCTGGTGCTCACCGTCACCATCGGCGGTGTGGCCCACCCAACACGCGGCCCCGTTCTGCGGAGCGGGGCTGTGCCGGGAGACTTGGTGTGCATCACAGGCAAGCTGGGTGATTCACTGGCCAGCGGGCGGCACATGAGCTTTACGCCCCGCATCCGAGAGGCCGCTGCGCTGGCTGATGCGCTGGGTCCCCGGCTGCACGCGATGATGGATATCTCTGATGGGCTGGGACGGGATGGGGCCCGTTTGGCCCGAGCCAGCGGGGTGAGGTTGCACATTGATGCGGCGAGCTTGCCGCTGCATGTGCCGGTGGATGCGAACCGGCGAGCCACAGCAACGTGGAAAGACCTTCTGTGCGATGGGGAGGATTATGAACTGCTGATGACGATTGACCCGGCGGTGGAGGGTGAAGTGAAAGCCCTCGCTTCACAGCTGGACTGTGGGCTGATGATCATCGGGCGTGTGGGTGAGGCGGCAACGGGCCAGGCGGCAACAGGCCAAGCGGCAACAGGCCACGCGGTATCAGGCCAGCCGGAGTGCGTTGCGTGGTGGAAGGGGCAGGAGATACCGCTGGATGGCCTTGGATGGGAGCACGCGGCAGGCCGGGCGGAAGCGAAGTAGATTTTAAGAAAAAAACCCCTTGCGCTTGGCAAGGGGCAAACGCCCGAGAGAGGGGTCGAACCTCCAACCTATGCTTTAGGAAAGCATTGCTCTATCCAGTTGAGCTACCCGGGCACTGGGTAATAGTGGGGACTTTCTAACGGCACATCGTAGGGCGCGAGGGGCTGTTTCTCACCCGTCATCGAAATGTGTTGGTTGCGGGAGGCGACCCGGAAGGGTGGCCGCCGCTCCGCGGCACCGGCGCGGCGTTGCTGGCCTTGCTGAGGTGGGAAAGTTGCAGCCCGCGCGGCTTTGGCTCAAGCGAGCCCGGTCAAAAACGATGCGGTCAAAAACGATGCGGTCAAAAATGATGCGGTCAAAAATGATGCGGCCCGGGCAAGCCGGGCCGCACAAATAAGGTTCCTGCGGTTGCCGCGGTTGGCGGCGTTAGAGCTTACTTGGTCATGGCGGTGGCGAGCTTTGCGGCCTTGTCGGTATCGGTGGCTTTGTCAAACTTGCCCTTGCAGCCGTTGCAGCAGAAGGCGACCTTCTGGCCCTTGTATTCGCTGGCGATGTCGGCGTTGGCTGGCTCGCCGCTGTAGGGGCACTTGGTGTTGACGGCTGCCATGGCCTTGCTGTCGGCCTTGGTGTCAATGGCCTTGTCGTTGTTGCAGCCGGACAGAACTGAGGCAGAGGCGAGAAGTGCGAGACCGAGGATCATGGCTTTTTTCATGGGAAGCTCCGGGAAGTTGTGTGGCCCAGCGAAAGTGCTGTGCCGCTGGTGTGCGGGCCGAACGGCTCGCATGCGCAGGAGAATTATACGGCGGTGATCTGGCCGTTCCACTGTGAATCGCCCGGGTGGCAGGGGTGGGGGTGGCAGGGGTGGGGGGTGGCAGGGGTGGCGGGTGGCAGGGGTGGCGGGCAATGAAAAGGGCGGCCTCGACTGTTCGAGGCCGCCCGTGCGGAATGCGTGTAAATGGGTCAGAAGATCAGGTCAATCTTTGATCTGGGCCTAGCAGGAGTGAATCAGCAGCCAGCGCCGAAGGCGTTGATGAAGGCGACGAAGTCGTCACCATCAACGATGAGGTCGTGGTTGATGTCGGCCAGCAGATCACCAGCGCTGAAGGCGTTGATGAAGGCAATGAAGTCGCTGCCGTCGAGAACGCCGTCGCCCGGGGGCAGATCCGATGCGCCACCCGCGCCGACGATGTCGGCCGGTGAACATGGAGCGAAGATGGTGCCGGTGATGTTGAGCGTGCCCATGCCGCTGGCCGGAGCGCTGCTACCGGATGCTGAGACGCGGACAAGCACTGAGCCGGTCAGAACCAGATCAGGGATGCGGGCCTGCTGAGAGGTGCAGTTGGGGACGGTGCCGACCCTGTTGTCGTTGCAGACGATGACGGTGCCGCCGCACTCGCCGTAGACGTGCAGCATTGGGTTGGTCATGGTTGAGCCGCAGGTGTCGATGGTGACCGTTCCGCCCAACGGGGCGTTGATGCGGAACCAGATGTCACGGTTTGACGTGCTGCTGCCGGAGCCGGAGCAGCCGTCGGTGCCGAGGGTCAGGTCATCGGTCGCTTCGCTGAGGTTGAACGGGTAGCTGCCGATGCCAACGACCTGGGCGTTGTCGCACAGATCGTTTGCCGGTGTTGCCGCCGGATTCTGGATAATCGTCAGCACGCCGGTGGACGTGGCCGTGCTTGCCGCCGAGACACGGATAAGGATGGGTGTGCCTTCGGTGACTTCGATGCGTGTTAGCAGGCTGCGGGTGGAGCTGCAGGTGGTGCCGACGATGCCGCGGCTGCCGACATCGTTGTTGCATTGGATCAGGTTCAGTTCGGTGGTGTAGGCCGCGAGGGTGGTATCAAAGGTAGAGGCGCACGTCTGGATACGAACGGTGCCGGTGAAAGTGGGCACAAAGCGGTACCAGACCGGGGCGAAGTCAACACCGGTGGGGGTGCATGCTGCAAAGCCGTCGTTCAGGTACGCGGCGCAGGCGTTGAAATTGGTCGCACCCAGGAGTGCGGGCAGGGCTGTTGCCGGGCTCTGGTTGGAGACGGCGGGGTAGGTGGCATCGGCCGATACGGCCGAAGCCGTTGACGTGACCGAAGCGCCATCGCAGCCGGTGACAGTGCAGGTGTAGAGGCCGGCATCCAAGGGTGACGGCGCAGTGATGCGGAAGTTAAAGTTGTTCACGCCGCTGAAGGTTGAGCCATTGGCACTTGGGCCATCGGTCAGGGCGACACCATCCTTCTTCCACTGGTAGGTCACCGGCAGGGTGCCTGAAGCGGTCACGTTCAGCGAGACGCTGGTTTGGGTGGGGAAGGCGGAGCAGCGTGCAAAGATGGCGGTTGCGGCCGGGTTCACCGAGATGGCGGCGGGCACGCAGGTGGCGGTGCCACCGGTGCGCTGAAGGACCCAGTTGGGTGCGTTGATGATGCGCTGGGTGCCGCCCTGTGCACCGATGACGATGTTGCCATCGGGCGAGATGCCAGTTGGGTTACCGCCCTTGCACAGGCCCTTGGTGGGGTCGCTGGGGTTGGAGGGGTCACCGGTGGGGCCGTAGGACTCAAAGTTTGAAGGAGTGCCAATCGCGGTGTTGTAGTCGTACCAGTCAACGATGCCGTCATCGGTGTTGGCCCAGATGAAGCCACCGGTCATGAAGCTGCCACAGGTGCTGTAGGTTACGGAGCCGACGATCACGTTGCCATCGGCGCTCATGCCGGTGGGGGTAAGGGTGGGGGGAATGGCGCAGGAGGTCACTGAACCGGGCAACCAAGATGCTGGGGTGGTGAGATTGGAGCCGATGTTGATCGGGTTATTCCAGGTGGAGGTGACCGGATTCCAGACCCACTTGGCGATGAAGTTAGTGCCGTCTGTCGTGAACGAGCGACCGACAATGATGGTGCCGGCGGCGTTCATGTGCACCGTGCCGGGGGAAGAGCTTGTGGTTTGCACCAGCCCGGTGGCATCGACGGCAGCGGGCAGGTAGCTCATGGTCCATGTATCGGTGCCGGGGGTGCGACGCCAAGTGGCGAGGCGACCGCCATCGGGGTCGGCAGCGGCGGAAGTACCGACGTTGTGGTCTGTTGCGCCGACGACGAGCGAACCGTCAGCGCTGACGGCGTAGGCGTTGCCGGTGCGCTTGCGCCAGGTGTTGCTGGAAGTGCGGTTAGGCGTGGGAAGCACGGTCATGCTGCCCAAACCGCCGTTTGCGTCCGCATCCCAGATCCATGCACGCCACTGGAAGGTGTTGTCGGAGATGGTGGTACCCGACGAGTTACTGTACGAGCTGATGTAGCCGAGGCCGACGGTGTAACGGCCATCAGCCGAGATAGCGTTGGGGGTCATGAAGTTGCCGCTGCTGCCGCCGTTGGAGCCTGAGCCGTACGTGAGCAAAGTGCGGGCGGCAATATCCAAAGGCGAGGTTCCGTTCAGACCGCCGGGAAGACCGCCCATGGACCTCCACGTGTTGTTGGCCGCGGTCCAGCGGGTGCCGAAGCCCTCGGTGTTGGCCGGCTGGGTGGTTGATGCCACCAGCGTTGGGTCGAGGCTGAAGGCCGGGTTCACGCCGGTGGCGGTGTTGCCGCGGATGATCGGGAACGAAATGCCGTTGTTTAGGAAGATGCCGGTGAGGTATGCGCCATCCTCAGACATGTAGCCGCCACCGGTGCCACCGGCGATGGTTGCGCTGAGCGTGTTGCCGGTGAGAGACCAGCGACCGGCGTTGAGCACGTTGCCGATGCCGCCACCACCGATGAGAATGGTTCCGCCGGCGCTGTTGGACACCTTGAGCGGTGTGCCACTGCCCAGGGCAGTGATGGTGGGTGCGGCGAAGGCGGGCAGCGCGAGGCCGCAAACCATGGCGAGGGTGGCGATGCGAATCATGTGGTTCATCTCAAAGACTCCTATTTGATACGGCGCGAAGACGGTTCGAATTGCCCGGAGCATTCCGCCTGATGAAGCTCAGGGCACGGACGGGGCGAGGATCGATTTTGATACAGGTTCAACTCATAGAGGCAACGGGCCGACAGCAATGATACCCCGCCAGAAACAATTCAAGGGTAATTTCTAGAAAATATTTTGCCGAGTTTAATTACGGCATTAATACTTAGGAACGATGGTGACAGCAGCGGACGCCTGCGGCGAAACCGGGGATTCATATCCATTCGAGAAAAAGGGTTTTCCGGTTGCAGCGGGCCGTGCACGCGGTGATATGCAGCATGCCACGCATAAACAGGATTTAGCAGGCGGAGGTTGTTGGCGACAGCGTTACGAGTCCGAGGCAAAAAATGCCGATCGGGCCGACTCGCGGGGCGGGTCTTCGCGTGTTTGGCGTGTGGCTGAACGAGACTTCCGGTCAGTTAAGCGTGTCGCTTCGTGGCCTTTGGGTAACCAGCGATCGCACGTTTATTGCACGCCGAGTTGTTCGAAGAGGAAGCTGACGACATCAACTTTTTCGGAGATCTGAGCTGCCAGTGGCGTGCCCATGCCGTGACCGGCTTGGTAGTTGGTGAGCAGCAGGATCGGGCCAGCACCAGTGATGCCAGCGGTTGCGGCCTGCAGGCGTGCGGCGAACTTGCGGCTTTGCATTGGGTCTACTCGCGGATCGTTGGCGCCGGTGGTGAGCAGGACAGCGGGGTATTTCACGCCGTCTTTGACATTGTGGTACGGGCTGTAGGCGGCGAGGGCTTTGAACTGGGCCGGGTCTTTGACGGTGCCAAACTCGGTGATGTTGAATGCGCCGTTGCTGGAGAGCTCAACGCGGAGCATGTCGTAGATGCCGACGTGGGAGACTACGGCCTTGGCAAGTGCGGGGTGCTGCACAAGCACTGCGCCCATGAGCAGGCCGCCGTTGCTGCCCCCTTCGATGGCCAGCCTGGAGGAGCTGGTGAATTTGCGGTCGATCATGTGGCGCGCAGCGGAGGCGAAGTCGTCGAAGACGTTTTGCTTGTTGAGCAGGTTGCCTTGGGTGTGCCAGGTCTCGCCGTACTCGCCGCCGCCACGGAGGTTGACGATGGCGATGACAAAGCCGTTTTCGAGCAGGACGGCATCGCGGCCACGGAAGCTGGGCTCTATGTTGATGCCGTAGCCACCGTACCCGGTGATGAGGGTTGGATTGTTGCCATCGAGGGTGAGGCCCTTTTTGGAGATGATGTTGATGGGGACTTTGGTGCCATCTTTGCTGGTGGCGAACTCGCGTTTGACCTCGAAGGCATCGAGCGAGACGGGGGAGGATTGGCCCAGGCGGGTGGCGATGGTGGTGCCGGTGCCGGCATTCCAGACGTAGATGCGAGCGGGCGCTGTGAAGGTAACGCTGCTGAACGTGAGCACGCCGTGCATGGGAGAAGCGAGCCCGCCGACGTTGGCGACGGGTGCTTGGCGGGGTGCGGTTTTGCGCTGGCCGGTTGTGGAGTCGAACGAGCGGACTTCGGATGGGCCGCCGAGCTGGTACGTGGCGTAGACCTTACCACCGGTGACGACAATGTTGGTGGTGTCCTCGCCGAAGGCGGAGACGAGTGTGTCGGTATCTTCGGGGACTAGGGTGGTGGCGGTGGCGAGCGACGGGCGGCTGAGCGGTTCGGTCATGCCGCCGGTGAAACCGGGCAGTTTCAGGAGTTTTCCGCGGGGTGCATTTTTGCGGCTGACCATGTACAGGAAGCCATCATCACCGAAGGTGGCCTGGACGACTTGGTCGGCGTAGGTTGTGAGCTGGCGATAGCTGCCATCGGTGGCTGTGTTTGCCATGGCTGGCGTGCTGCGCTCGCGGACAAAGTGCATGAACTCGCCGCCGTCACCGTTTTGGACGGTCACCAGCAGTGTTCCTTTGGTAAAGCCGCTTGTGCTTGGAATCGTGCTTGAGGCGAGGTTGGAGCCTGAGGCCGGGCTGACCTCGAGCATGATCTCGCCGATCTTGGGGAAGTCTTTGCCGATTTGGTACGTGTCGGTCTTGGGATCGTTGCCGAGCGTGTGGGAATAGACCTGAACATAGAAACCAAGGTCCTCTGCGGCGCGCTCGCCAGCGCGGGGGTAGCGGGTGTAGAAGAATGTGGCATCATCCTGCCAAGCCAGTGAGCCGCCGGCGGTGCCGCCGTGGACGCGGGGGATGGTTTCGAAGATTTGCTGGCCTGTGGTGGTATCGAAAATGTACAAATCACCTGCTTCGCTGCCAGCCTTGCTGAGGGAGGCGGCGACCCGCAGGCCGCTGGGTGAGGGCACGACCCAGTCAAGGGTGGTCTTGCCGGAGGGGTCGATCACGGCTGGGTCGAGCAGGACGCGGTATTTGGGTTCGGTTGCGCCGGCGATGTCGGGTGAATAGGCCTCGGCGGCTTTGTCGAAGACGATGTATACCGGCTGGGGGTTGGGCGGTTGGCGTTTGAAGGCGAAGGCCTTTGCGGTGTCACCCTGGCCCGCGTATGAGGGGGCGGTGATGCTGATGGTTGGCGCCGAGAGAATCTCGTTGACCCGTTTGGCGATGGCTTGGCGACCGGCGAGTTTGTCTAGATGAGCGCGCGAGTGGATGTTCTGAGCCTCGGTCCAGGCTTTGACGGCGGGGTCTTCAAAGTTCTCGAGCCAGCGGTAGTCTTCACTGATGGTGGTTCCGTGGTAGGTATCGGTCATCCCCTGCTTTGCGGTAGCGGGCGCCGGGGCGGCTGGGAATTGCGGCTCACCAGCTTTCGACGCGGTTGAACCGCCGGGTCCTGGCTGGCTTTGGCAGGCATTGAGGCTGGTTAGAACCAGAATTCCGGTGAGAAGCAAACCTGCGCTGGTGATGGGAAGGGTGCGTTGATTGTGTTGCATGGCTTTATCTTTCGAAGCGGACAGCCGCGGATAGGTTGTGGTGGTCCAAACGGAGCCACAACCGCACACGATGATACAGGCGGTGGTGGCTGGGGATGCGATTAGCTGAAGAGCGTGAAACTGGGTGCTGGCTGCATGAAAAAACCGCCGCATCTGTGCGGCGGTTAAGGTTAATGTCATGAAGCGACTGTGGGCGCTGTGTAAGGGGCGTGGGCTAGTACTTACTGCTGCCTTGACTGGACCATGTTGTTAAGTTCCGGCGAACCTGGCGTGGCAAATTCAACGCCGATTCGCTCTTGGCCGTTGTCGGTCTTGCTCCAGCGTTGTTTGGCTTTGACGGTGACCTGCTTGCCTTGGGAACGGATGGTGACGTTTTCGCCGCCGGGGGCGAAGGATTTTCCGGGTCGCATTACGATTTGTGCGCCCGTTTCTGACAAGTCCGAGACTGCGCCGAAGTCTGACTCCACACCGGAGTTACTAAAGCGTGGCGCCTGCTTTGCGCGGCGGTTGGTGTTGAATTGGCGGACTAGGCTGCGGAGTGACTCGGCTTTCTGGGACAGCAGCAGACAAGCCGAGGCGGTTTCTTCGGTGCTTTTACCGAACTGCGCCGTGATGTCGGCGATGGAGGTGATAGCGCTTGCGATTTCTGCGGTGGCTTTGGCCTGCTCATCGGAGGTGGCGGCGATGGATTTGACCATCCCTGCGACCTCACTGGCGGAGGAGACGATGCGGTCGAGCGAGGCGCCGGCGCGGCGGGCCTGCTCGACACCGATAGAAACCTGAACGCTGCCAGCCTGCATTCGCACCACGGCCTGCTGTGCTTCGGTTTGGATGGAACGGATGGAGGAGGCGATCTCGCCGGTAGCGCTGGCGGTACGTTCGGCGAGTTTGCGGACCTCATCTGCCACGACGGCGAAGCCGCGGCCGTGCTCTCCGGCGCGGGCGGCTTCGATGGCGGCATTGAGCGCCAGCAGGTTGGTCTGGTCGGCGATGTCATTGATGACGGTGGCGATGCGGCCGATTTCTTCGGACTGTTTACCCAGTGCGCCGATGCTGACGGCGGTGCCTTCGACTTCACGCGCGATTTGCTCGATGATGCCGATGGTGCCCTGGACCTCGCGGCCACCATCCGCGGCGGCGGCGCCGGCCTGCTCGGCGCTGGTGTTGGCCGCAGCGCTGCGACGGGCGACTTCGGCGACGCTGGCGGTTGATTCCTCGACAGCGGCGGCGACCTGGGTTGAGCGGCCGTGCTGATCGCGAACTCCGGTCAGGAGGTGCTCGGTGGTTGCGGAGATTTCGGTCGCGGCGGCAGCGACTTCATCGGAAGATCGCATGACCTCGGCAACGACATCGCGCATTTTCAGGCAGAAGGTGTTGAAGTGGGTAGCGACTTCACCCATTTCATCGGTGCGGGTTTCATCGAGCCGCTGGGTCAGGTCGCCATCTCCCGATGCGACCTCGCGGAGCCGATTGATGATGGTGCGGACGGGTTTAAGCAGCCAACCGACGATGATGAGCGCTCCGACGCCGCAGATGATGTTGGCGATGATGAGGCCGCCGATGACGGTGCCCAAGACGGCGGTTTGCATTGCCATAGCCTCGGACTTGGGTGCCCGGACGGCGATGCCCCATGGCATGCCGGGAAAGCCCATGGCGTCCATTTTGGGGGCGTAGCCAACGGTATAACTCTCGTGCTTGCGTTCGTGCTGTGCATCGAGCGAGTAGCCGAGTTCGCCTTTGATTGCCTTGATGGCGGGCTCGTAGCCAGCGTCTACAAGATTGAGTTTGCCGACGACTTTTGAGTCGCGTTTGACCTTGTCGGATCCGTCGAGTTTGGGATCAAAGTCAATCCAGACGCGGCCGGAGGAATCAAAGAGTACGAACTCGATAGACGGCATGGTGCCGCTTTTCATGTCGTTGTAGGCATCCTCCAAGGTTTCTTCGATGAACTTGAAGTCCGCAACGTTGCGCCACACGCCGATGATCTGGCCGTCATCGGCGGTGACCGGGGCCGAGAAGGCGATGGCCAGCCCGTCTCCGCCGGTGATTGCCTTGACGGTTTCATCGAAGCCAACATCGTCGATAACGGTTCCGGTGGCTGAGAAGCCGGGGGCGGTGAAGAACTTGCCGCTCATGGCATCTTTGAACCACGAGGTATTGGCGAAGTTGCGACCCTGCAGCGGCGCGGTGTTCAGTGGCTTTCCGCTAGCATCTAGCGTGTTGACGGCGACGACCTTACCGGCAGTGTCGACCAAAATGGTGGCGGTGTACATTCCGTACAGACGGACGTAGTCGTTCATCGTTGCCACCAGCGGGTTGCTGGCGTCAAAGTTGTTCCAGTTGGCTGGGTCTTTGGCGGCGCGATTGGCGGCAAAGGCCTGCACATCGCCGTAGCGTTCATAGAGCGTGCGCGAGATGCGGTCCATCGCGTTGTTGGCGTTGCTGGCCAGTTGCGAGCCGCATGATTCTGAGATACTGCCCGAGGCCTTCCATACCGCCACGCCCACCAGCGTGCTGCTGACGATCAGGAGTGCCTGGACCGCCAGCACAAGTTTGTTACGAATGCTAAAACGCAGTTTCATCTTGTGGAGCTCCGCGGGACGTCGTGGCCCGATAACGCCCGGGGGTGCTGGGTCGAGTGGTGTGGTATCGGTTTATGCGGCTGCTGACGTGACAGGTCAAGCCAGATGTTGGGGTCAAGATCCGGATGCGCCGGAGGTGACCATGCAGAAATACTTATTGACCGGGGGGCTCGGCAACTCCCTGCGGAGTTGTGCTGTGCAATGGCGGTGCAGGCAAGACAGGGCCGGGCAGCCGACTGCGCAATCAGGGAGGCCGCTTCTAGTTCCCGCGCCGCATCAGGGTTGGTTCTGGGCTGCTGGGACGGGGGTGCTGAGCTTGTTCAGCCACGCGCCGCAGGTGTGCACCAGTGCGATCCGATCGATCGGCTTGGTTGCGTAATCATCACAACCGGCGGCGATGCACTTGGCACGGTCATCGGCCATGGCGTGTGCGGTGAGTGCGACAATGGCAATGGTGCTGCCGCGCTGCCGGAGTGTTCTGGCCAGGGTGTAGCCGTCCATCTCCGGCATCTGCATATCGGTCAGCAGCAAGCCGTAGGCAACACCTTCCGCCGCGGCCTTGTCGAGCATTTCCAGTGCGATGCGACCGTTGTCAGCAACATCTACGGTTGCCCCTGCTTTGCGGAGGTGAAAGGCGATGAGCCGTTGGTTGTCAGGCCCATCCTCGGCGAGCAGGATGCGTCCGCTCAGCGAGGTTACGGCTTGGGTGGTTGTGGTGGTCGCGGTGGTCGCGGTGGTCGCGGTGGTACCGGTCGGGCCTGCCGCGGGCGTACCGACAAGCTGAGAGACCATTCGGGTATCGTGAATCGCTCCGTAGGGCATTACCAGACGGAAGCAGGAGCCCTTGCCGGGTTCGGAGCGAAGGAGTTTGACGTCGCCGCCCATGAGGTTGGCGAGGCGGCGGCTGATGGTGAGGCCAAGGCCGGTGCCACCGAACCTGCGGCTCATGGTTGAGTCCGCCTGGCTAAACGCGGCGAACAGGCGGCCAGCTTGCTGTTCGGTGAGGCCGGTTCCGGTGTCCTGGACATCAACAACCAGCTTTGCTTGACCGGCCAGCATCTCTATGCCGGCGGACATGGTCACGCTGCCGACATCGGTGAACTTGATTGCGTTACCGACGAGGTTCACCAGGATCTGTCGCAGGCGGGTGGGGTCGGCGATGATGTGCTCAGGGATGGGTGTTGCCAGCGTGGCGGTGAGTGTCACGGCCTTGTCCATGGCTTTGGGGCGCATCAGGCTATCGAGTTCTGTCAGCAGTTCCACGAGTGGCGTGTCGATGCTCTCGATGGTCATCTTGTCCGCCTCGATCTTGGAGAGGTCGAGGATGTCGTTGATGACCGAGAGCAGATGCTGCCCGGCGGTGTGGATCGTATTGATGTTGTCGATGCGGTGCTTGGGGGCTTTGTTTAGATCTCCTTCTTGGCGCAGCAGGTCTGCATATCCCAGGATTGCCGTGAGTGGTGTGCGAATCTCGTGGCTCATGTTTGCCAGGAACTCGCTCTTGGCGCGGTTGGCCGCATCCGCCGCAGTGCGGGCGTGGGCTAGTTCGGTCACCTGCTGCTGCAAGTGCGTTGCCGCCTGGCGTGATTCGGTGACATTTGTGTGCGTCACGATCGCAAAGCGGTTCTTACCTTTTCCAAAGCCCCGCACGTTGCAAAGGAACCAGCGTTGCTGGCCCGGCGCGTGGCATGGATATTCCACCGGTTCCGGTTCTGAAACACCGCTGAGCGCACCGCGGATGCTGCGGGCCACCCGGAGGGGCTCATCACCACCGCTGCGGTCGCAGACGGCAAGATAGTCGGACCCGATGTCAACGGTCTGGCCTTGGCCATCGTTGCACATTGCAAACTCGCGCCACGCGCGATTCACCGAGACGATGCATCCGTTGCTGTCGAGCACGGCGGTGTGCGCATCGAGCGCATCAATAATGCTGCGGAGAAACTCTGCTGATTGGAGTGCGTTTTCCTCGAGCCGTTTGCGTTCGGTGATATCGCTTCGGATCGAGACATACTTTTCGATCTTGCCGTCGGACCCTTTGAACGGTGCGATGATGCTGTCAACCCAGTACAGGCCGCCGTCTTTGGCTCTGTTGCAGACCTCACCGCGCCACGCGTTGCCGCTGGCGAGTGTCTTCCATACGCCCACCCAGAACGCCTTTGGGTGCACGCCTGAGTTGAGCATTCGATGGTCGTTGCCGAGTAGCTCTTGCCTGCTGTATCCGCTGATTTTACAGAACGCGTCATTGATGTCGATGATGCGGCCGTGGGAATCGGCCACGGAGAAGATGGCGTGCTGATCGAGCGTGGCCCGCAGGGCCTCGGTTTCACGCGAAGCGGCGTGTGCGGCGGTTCTTGCCGAATCCAGTTCACGCTCTGCCTCTTTGCGGACCGTGATATCTTGGTGCGTGCCGACAAAGCGTGTGACCTGCCCCTGATCGTTTCTCGCTACGACCGCGGCCCTTGCCAGCACCCAGCGCCACGATCCATCACGGTGTCGCAGGCGGTGCTCGATCTCGTACACTTCACGCTCACCGGAAAGCACTTTCTGAACAGCTGCTGCGGCCGCGGGCATGTCCTGGGGGTGCACGTTGTCCGACCAGGCCCGAGTATCTGGCGGGAGATCGCTGACGCGGTAGCCCAGCATGTCTGCCCATCGCTCATCGATGAGCAGGGCGCTTGTGGTTGGGTTCCAATCCCAGAGACCCAGCTTGCCGCCCGCGAGTGCGAGTTCCAGTCGTTCGGCAAGCGCGGCGCGCTCGGCTTCGGCACGTTTGGCTAGGGTGATGTCAACATGGCACCCGACCATGTGCAGCGGCTCACCGGCGGGCCCCCATTCGATGATGCGGCCTGAGCAAATCACCCAGACCAGTGAGCCGTCTCGATGCTGGTAACGAACTTCGAGTTTGTAGGGTTCGGCACCGCGGCTGTGCGCGTGGCGATCAAACGCTGCCTTTGCGGCTTGCAGATCGTCTGCATGAATAAGCCGTTGCCAGGTCTCCGGTATATCGGGCAGTTCATCCGGGCCGTAGCCCAGCATCCGTTTCCAGGCGGGGCTGTAAGCAGCCGTGTTTGCCGCGATGTTCCAATTCCAGTATCCGGACATTCCGGATTCCAGAATGCTCTCCATCACCCGGTGGTGCTGCTCAATTTTTCTGCGTTGCTCGAAGAGCTCGGTCACATCGGTTTCGATGGCCATGAACCCGGTGAGCACGCCGCTGGTATCCCGCAGGGGTTGAATATTTACAGCCAGTTCACAACTGCGACCGGACTTGCTGTATTTGATTATTTCCACCGAGCAGCTCTCGTTTCGATGTACAGCATCGCTCATCCGCTCGCTTGTTGGGTGGTCACTGGCGGGGCCCTGCAAAATATGGCCGGGCTTTTTTCCTCGGACTTCGGCGAGTGAATAGCCAGTTCGACGCGTAAAACCGTCGTTCGCCCACTGGATGTGGCCCCTGGTGTCGGTCACCAGAATTACGGTGGAGGTTTGCTGGGCAATTTCGGCCAGTTGTTCGTTGCCCGAGGCCTGCTGTATGGCCGAACTGCTCAGATCTGCCGCCGTTTTCCGCTGCCAGCGCCAGAGAATGAGCGGCACGGCGGTCAGAGCGACCAGGCCGGTGTGAAGCATCGCGGTGGTGAGATCGGAGTGGCCCGGGAATGCGACGGCAAGAATCAAAAAAACAGCCACTTCAGCGACCACTATGGAAGCGATAATTTTGAATGGCAGCTCAAATTTTGGCCGTAAGTTCACCATCATCGTGTGCGATGCCCGCCCCCGGGCTGAAGTTCGCCGTGTGGCTCAACATCGGCCAACTCCGGACTGTTACTGATCCGGACACCGTGTTCGCATCCATATTTTTAGGAAAACACGTAGAGGTTGGATTTTGATAAGGTCCACAATAACTTGGGTCTGCTGGCTTTTGGTTTGGCAAGTGGTAAACAAGGACAGCGGCTCGCCGGGGTGGGGCGTGCACCACTGGGTCAGGTTTGGGGGAGGCAAGTTCGGGGCGAGACAAGAATTACCGAGAATTGCGGGTGCCACCGTGGTTTGGAGAACTCGCTCATCCCGCGTGGGAGCCCGCTGGGAGGGCTGATTGTTCCCGGCGGCTGTTCTTGAACGAACCGGCGTTTTGGAATGGAAAATGGCATAAACTCATCGCGGTTCACCCTTAGGCCGCAACAACAACGGTGGGCTTCGCTGCCGAACATCCTCGCCTTCTTGCCTCCAGAACAGTACCGACATGCCCGACAACCCCGAATTTGCTGACCATTACGATGCCGTGTGCGATGATTTGCACATTAATCTGCGGCTTGCCTTGAAGATGGACCTGCCGCGTGATCGGGAAACGGTTTTGCAACTGTTTGACCGGGTACGGAAGGATTTTCCGACGATGTCGCGCTTTCGGCGCACAAAGCGGGAGTTCCTTCTGGAGACGGCCCCGCCGGTTGCGCCGGCAGAATCGGTGGATCGGCCGGAGATGGGCAAAGATGATGATGGTGACGATGAGGGCGCGATAAGCCAGCAATGGCTGGGCTTGCGTGCGGCGGACCTGCGGTGCGGGATCATCAATCCTTCATCCAACACGGCTGCGTACAAGCTGCACAAGACCATTCTTGAAGTTGCGCCGTACTACCTCTCGCTGTCGCCGCTGGATGTTGACTACGTCGAGCTGATGTACGGCTTTGATTTGTTTGCGGCGGGCAACCACGATGCGATTGTGTATGACGCGTTGTTTGCGCATTCGCCGCTTGGGGCAATGCTGGATGTGCGTGGCAGCATTCCACTGGACTGTCAGCCTTTGTTTGTTATTTCGCTGACTGGCGATCTCTCGATTTCGGCTCAGTTTGAAATTAAGACCCGTCTGCACGCGCCGATGCCGGGCATGCCGCGCCCGCCGCGGGATCACTCCGAGCCGATCAGCATTTTCCTGTGTTTGCGGAAGCACGGAGGAGTGAAGGACATCAACGAGCTTCCGGCACTACTGGCGACGCTGTCGCGACATGGCGAGGACCTGATTGCGCACAAGCTCATTCCCAACATGATCATGCCGATCCGTCAGGCGATTGCTTCGGCCGGGCATTAGGTTTTTGTGTTTTTGCGACATTTCCCAGCGCACACTTATTGTTCAATCATGCTTCACGCCACTGCAATCTTGGCCGCGACCGACCTGACCCCGATGCTGACGCTGCTGGGCGTGGTGGTGGGGCTTGTATTGGTGGCTGCGGTGGTGATTGTGATTGTGCGGAAGCGGATGACCGGCGAGGCACAGGCGGCATCGTTTACCTCGGGGTCGCTGCTTGAACAATTGCGGAGGATGCACCGGGAGGGCAAACTGACGGATGAGGAGTTTGCGAAGGCGCGGGCCAAGCTGGGCGGAAAGTTGAAGGCGGAGATGTTGGGAGCGAAGCGAGGGAAGTAGTACCGCGATTTTTGGCGGTGTGGTTTTAGATTTGATTGTGGGAGTGAGAGGTAAGGGTGAGCGTGTTATGGATTGGGTGGATTTGTGGTGGTTTGTGGTGGTGGGGTTTTGGCTGGGCGGCGCGCCGGACACCGCCAGGAATGGCGGTGCGATGGTCTGTGCAGCGTGGCAACCTATCCTCGTGGTATGGCGATGTTCTACCTTCTTGCGGTGTCTGTGATTGCTGCGGTGTTGGCTGTGCAGCCGGCGTCGCCAACATTTCCGCCAAGTTCGCCGGTGCCGCCTTCGCGGCCCTTGCAATTGACGCCGCCGGAGAACTTTTCGCGGACTGGTCGCTACAAGACCAAAAACGTGGTGCTGGTGATGTGCGACGGTTTGCGGTGGCAGGAGGTTTTTAGCGGTGCGGATGTGAAGCTCATTACCAAAGAGCAGGGTGTGAGTGATGTGCCCGGAACCACGGCCGCTTATGTGCGAGACACGCCCGAGGCGCGGCGGGAGTTGCTGCTGCCGTTTATTTGGGGCACGGCTGCCAAGCAGGGCGTGCTGTATGGCAATCGCACCAAGGGCTCGCTGTCGAGCGTGACAAACCAGTACCGGGTTTCGTACCCCGGCTACACCGAGACCTTGTGCGGCTTCCCTGGCAAGAACATCAAAGACAATCGCAAGATTGAGAACCCGGACGTGACCGTGTTTGAGTATCTGCACGGCCAGCCAGGCTTTGCCGGGAAGGTCGCGGCGTTTACAACGTGGGATGTGTTCTCATCAATCTTTAACACCCAGCGCTGCGGGTTCCCGGTGTTTCCTGGCGTCGGGCCGATTGCCTTTGGCACCACCAACGATGCCATGCGGCTGTGGGATGTTGCCCGGGCCGAGACTCCGTGCCCCTGGAGTGGCAGTTGTTACGATTCGGCATCATTTCGGCCAGCGATGGAGTGGATCAAGCTCAACACGCCGCGGCTGGTGTTTCTGGGCCTTGGCGAGACTGATGAGTTTGCCCACGAGGGCAAGTACCGGATGTATTTGGATTCGGCGCACAAATTTGATGCATATGTCAAAGATCTGTGGACGACGCTGCAAGGCATGGAGCAGTACAAGGACACGACCACACTGATACTGACCTGCGACCACGGACGCGGCGGGGGCAGCGGCCCGGGTGCCCAACTGAACCAGTGGCGTGACCACAATGACAAAACCGTGGGGGCCGAGGAGACATGGATGATTGTGATGGGGCCAGACACCCCCGCATTGGGCGAACGCATCGAAGGCCCAGCTGTGAACAACAGCCAGGTTGCCGCGACGATTGCGACGCTGCTTGGGGCTGACTACAACAAGAACCAGCCGCGGGCGGGGATGCCATTGAGTGAGGTTTTGAAGCCATCGACCCGTTAAAGCACTTTCGCAGAGAAAGGTAGTGGGGGAGGTAGTGGGGAAGGTACGGGGCGGGGTAGCTGACTGGCTGGCCGCGTGGCGGTGGCGGCCGTTTGGGACGGTTCAGCCTTTGCATAATTCATCGTGGGTGCTTCTCCGCACGGCCTCGCCAGCAACCAATAATGGACACTGGCCGTTGGCCTTCAGCGTTCTCCGCTTTTGCCTTTGTCAGGCCATTTGGTCATTTGGAAATTTTGATAACTTGACCTTCTGGTCCACTCTTCGCGAACCCCACTCTCCCATGCCATACACCCCAGCCAACACCGCAACCCACACCGTTCTTCCCGCAGACAGCAACCAGGCTTTGGGCATCGGCCAGTATGCCGTTGGCTTCATGCACGGCAAGAAGGCCGACCGGGGTGATCCTGGCAAAGCCGTGATTGAGCGGACCAATATGTTTCATGTTGATGCGGTTATCTGCGGCCTCTCGGCGCTTGCGTTGGGCACCAATGCGCCCAGCGTGCTGCGGCAGGAAGCGCTGCGGTACCACACGCCAACTGGTGGTTACGGCACCATGGCCGGCCCCGGTGGCAGCATTCGCCTGGGTGTACCGGTGTTTGGCTCAAAGGTTGATGTGTTTGCGGAGAAAGCGATTCTGGCCAACTCCGCTGCGGTGCGTGAGTGGGACAGTAACGGCACCAACTTTGGCTACAACCCAAAGCTTGGCCACACTGCAGGTGAGTTTGGCCACAATGACTTTTACCCGGTGGCCATCGCCGCGGCACAGCTTGCCGGCAAAGACGGCGAGTTTGCGCTTCGGGGCATGATCATGCTCGATGAGATTCGGGGTCGCTTGGCGGAGGTGTTTTCACTGAAGACCTACAAGATTGACCACGTGCTGCACGGGGCGATTGCATCGGCGGCGACGTATGGCGCGATGCTGGGCGCTACGGCTGAGCAGATTGAGCTTGCTATTGGGATGGTTGTGGCCCACCATGTGCCGTTTCGCGCTATTCGCGCGGGGAAGCAACTGTCGGACTCGAAGGGCTCATCGGCGGCCATCAGCACGGAGGCTGCGATTGTGTGCATGCAGCGTGCGATAAACGGGTTTATTGGTCCGAAGGATATTTTCCGCAACCCCGAGGCGGTGTTCTGTTTGTTTGAGAAGCCGGCGAGCAAGGGACGCTCGCCATTTGAATTGGTGCTGGCCCGCAGCGGAGATGACTTTGCGGTGATGGGCATGCACTTTAAGCTTGGTTTGTACGAGCACCAGTCTGCCGGGGCGATTCAGGCGCTGCTGGACCTGCTGCACAAGAACCCGGGGCTGATGGAAAAGGGTGACGGCTCGCGGATTCAGAGCATCAAGATCGTGGCGTACGAGCCAGCGTTTGGGATTATCGGTGACCCGGCCAAGCGCGACCCGCGGACGCGCCAGTCTGCGGACCACTCGATGGTGTACATTATTGCAACTTTGCTGCGCAAGGCGTTGCAGCACAAGACGTGCGACTGGGCGACGCTGATGCTGAGCCCGTACGACTACAACAACGAGGCACTCTTTGACACGCTGACGCGCAAGCTGATGGAGAAGTTCACGTTTGAGCACGGTGGCAAGGATTATGACAATGCGTACCCGGAGGGCATTCCAACATCAATGGTGATTACCGACGATGTTGGCGCTGCGCATGATTCGGGCTTGGTGATGTTCCCAACGGGCCATGCGCGAAACACCACAGCGGATTTGAAGGCTCTACTGCACCACAAGTTCAGCCTGCTTGGCGCACTGGCGGTGAGTGATTCGAGTTCGATTGTCAAGCGATTTGATCGGCTGGAACGCAAGACGACCGAGGAGATTGCGCACCTGCATGACTTTGAGATTTTGTCGCGTGGGAAGTTTGAGTGAGCTGGCGGTATAGGTTTACGCCGACTAGGGCTGAACACTGCTTCACGAGTGCAATCAGGGTTTGCTCATGCCAGATCGAGCGTTTCAACCCGGTTTTCGATTCTCTGCGATGGATGCGGCCGTGCTTTTCATCGGTGGCGGCGCGTGTGTGTACACCATGCCCATTGATTGGTGGTTCGGGATCGCTATCGCGTTTGTTGTGCTGCACTTTTTTATTTTCTGCAACGTCCTTCGCATGTCCCGCTCACTTGAGTTGGTCTGGGCGGGTGCTTTTGCTGGGATGGTCATCATGGCAATCTCATTTGGTTTCCTCACTTGGCCTCTGGTCTTGGCGATCTCACTTGTCGTCACCCTTGCAGTTGCGGTGATTGAGCTTCGGCGTCCGTCATACCACGGTGTCGGTTGGAGGCGAGTGAACCCGCGGCTGCCGGAGTGGTGGAAGGCTGCCGCTGGTCGCGAGGGGCGTAACTAGCGTCACTGGTGTGGAAGACGACCGAGGAGATTGCGCACCTGCATGACTTTGAGATTTTGTCGCGTGGGAAGTTTGAGTGATGGGTGCTTCGTCGGAGTTTTTTAAGCCACAAGCGTCAACGAACCCCGAGCGTACGCGAGCGGGCCTGCTTCGAGTGCGCTCAACACCTGCTCGCTGACGCTCGGGGTTCATTGGTGGACTCTTTAGTGAAGTGGCGTGCCTAACTTCACGTCATGTCCACCCACTCGCAGACCGGAAATTCGCTAGGTTCGGGTCCTTCGCGGCGGACGGTGCTGCCTGATCCACGCCAGAATCCTCGCTTCTCTGGGCTCTGCACGTACTGCCGGTATCCGCGGCTGGAGGATGTGCTGCCGGAGAACAGGCCGCTGGACTGGGTGGTATATGGCGTGCCGTACGACACTGGCGTGACTTCTCGGCCGGGCGCACGGTTTGGGCCGCGGGCGGTGCGTGATGCATCGGCATATGTGAAGCGGTACCACATTGAGCATGCCGTTGATGTATGCGATGCACTTTCAATTGCCGATGCGGGCGATGCCCCGGTGAGCCCGTTTGA
>JBBRKQ010000043.1:0-30664 GCA_038231815.1 Phycisphaerales bacterium | reverse complement strand
GAAAAGTGGAACAACACGCTGAACACCATGGACGGGCAGAACCACTCCGAGCGTGAGGCGGCGTTCGCACGACAGGCCCTGAGCAACGCCCTGCGTGCCCAGAGCAGCAAGATCGATGCGGGCCTGCAGCGTGAGCGAGCCTCACGCAGGCTGGATGCCATGCGAGCCAAGAACGCGGAAGTGCAGGGTGTTCACTAAATGGCCTGTGGGCGGAGTGCGGTGAGTACGAGTGTGCTCACTCAACATTCAGCCCACGCAGCATCGCTGAGTATTCTTGGCGAAGCTGCTCGGCCTTCTCGGCCAGCTTGCCGCGGGACGTGACCAGCGTGTCGATCTCACCTTCCTGCCGGTTGAGTTTGAGCAGCAGGTTCTTGTAGGTGTCAGAAGTTTTGTCGAGTTTTTCCATCATGCCGGCGACTCGGGTTTGATCGGGCCGGAGGGATGTGAGCTTCGCATCGGTCTCTTCAATCTGCCGCTGGGTGGTGTTGATTTCTGACTGCTTGGCCATGAGCTTGCCAAGGGCTGCCAGTACGGCATCGGAGATCTTGCCATCGGCCCGCAGCCGGATGAGTGATGGCTGGTCATAGCTGTCGATGCCAATGGTCTGCCGATCAATGTGCTCCTGGATCACTTTGAGTTCGACGGTTTTTCCGGCCGGAACATCAACCCCGAAGCGGTAGAGATTCTGTGTTTCCTGCTCGGGCTTGATCTCCAGCAAGGTCCAGCCTTCCATCTTGCCGTGCTCAACCAGCACGGTGCGGGGGCGTTTGATGTCTTTGTTATCGAGCTTGTAGATCAGACCCTGGCGCTGCTTGTACGTCTGCACCAGCACGCCATCTGAGATCTTCAGGCTCATCAGGTTTGATTCGTTGGCGCTGGTCGTGGTGACGTTGACTTCGAGGTCAACGGCGTACGCCAGCAGCCGCTTGTCACCAGGCGGGATCTGGCCTATTTGGGCATCACCGGCGTAAGCGGCGCCATCAAACACCGAGATCGGGCCGGGGAGCAACTGCAAGTCGGAGGTGTTGATGATC
Source organism: Phycisphaerales bacterium (assembly GCA_038231815.1). Taxonomy (GTDB): domain Bacteria; phylum Planctomycetota; class Phycisphaerae; order Phycisphaerales; family UBA1924; genus CAILKP01. Next base: position 29,630 of record JBBRKQ010000043.1, on the reverse strand, counting down.
TCGACACCACGCATGGGGTTCTTGGAACTATCGCCTGCGTTAAAAATGCTCACGCGGCGGCCACCGACGGCGGCATTTAGGATCGGAATCATCGCTGAGCGTTGCCGCTCGATGGTCACAGGATTATCGAGTGCGAACTGGAAAACTTCGCCCACCTCTTGGCCGCTGGCTTGGGAGCGGGGGGAGTAGCTGAGCATGTCGCCAGCGGTCAATTCGCGAGCATCACCGTACATCATTTCCTTCGCCGCACCAGCTTCGTCCGGGCTGCCCGCCTTGGCATCTTTGCCAGACCGGAGTCGAACGTTGGCCCCCAGCGACGGTAGAGCGGCGGCGGGAGCGGGTGCTCCAACCCGGCCAAAGCCAACGGTACCACCGCCGCCGGCTCCCGCCTGCTGCGGTTGCCCGACCGCGCCGTCATACTGCCGCGGCGAGACTCCCGGCACGGTGGGTACCGGAACATCAGGCCGGAAGGCATAGAGCGGCTCGTACAGGTCCATCCTAAAACTCACCGGGCGCCCGGAAACCAATGACAGGCGAACGTTTGACCAATCCTGATCGGTTGTGTTCTCAACAATGGCCCAGCCTTGCATCACGCCCTGAGGATTTGGTGTTGCTGGCTTTTCATCGGCGGGTGCATTGGCCGCGACGGTTTTCGCTTCGGGCAGCACGAGGCGGTAGCTGGTCTTCCAAACCGGTGTCTCATGGATGTAGCCAACAACCACATCCCGATCGCCCGTGCCCGAAAGAGTCAGATCAACAGCCTTGACACGCTCTGCGCGAGACTCACCCATGGCCGAGAGTGCCCGCTGCAAGTCATCAGCAAGCTGGCGATCATCAATTACAAAGTCGCTGATGTTGCGGATGGCCACTGAGCGGATACCGGTGCCAGTGAGAATGTTTACGTGCGGCACATCTACAGCCACGCCGCCGCCGGCTCCGCCAGAATCCACAACCTTGCGGTTCTCGGTGCTGAGCACGGTGCCGGAAATGGTCTTGTCACCGGTGCTGATGGTGACTTTGGCGCCACGCAACCGCTCCAGCAACTGCGGCACGCTGGGGTTGTCACCCACTTGTAGTGCAAAGCTGGCCAGCCTGCGTGAAAGGGGGTCTTTGCTTCCGTAAGTTACACTGTCAACCCGGCCTCCGGAACGATCAAGCACCTGCAGGCTTTTGAGTACATCGTTGATTTGTGAGACATCAAACTTCAGCTGCACCTTGCTGTCACCGGTGATGCTGCCCTGGCGGATAAACGCACCCACGCCGGAGCGGTAGAGGGTGATTTTGCGAATGGGCATGGCATCAACCGAGGTTGCCCCGGCGTTCTTGCCTGCCACTGACGCAATCGGCTGGCTGGACTGTCCGGGTGGCGTCGGCTGCTGCAGTGAGGAGAGTGCTAGCTCCCGCTCATCGGTGATTTCGGCCCGAAGCTCCGCCTGGCAGACCGCCAGTCCGGCCGTCAGGATCATCGCAAGCATCCGTACACGCATAGTCATTTGTTCGCTGTTCATGGTTCGTCCTAATTCGTGTTTATCCGTCCGAGTTCGCTGCGATCCTTGTTTACCGGGCTTGTAACACACCTTACGCCCTCCCGCCGCATCCATCGGCGCTTGTCGGTCCGATCAGGTATATATCTTGCACCGTCAGTCGCACCCGGCGTCACCTGTTGAGGTCGCCCAAGCGGTCAAAGTTCATCGGTTTTGGGTAAATCTTGTTTCGAGGAATCATTTTACTGTTCGGGAAACATCCGGTTAGACAGCCAACCATTCTCGGGTTCACCTCTTGCCGCTGGCAAACGGCTGGCCCAGTTGGTTGATCGGTTCGATACTGGCCACCGGCCTCAAACCGATGATCCACGCTCTTGTGCTAGTCTGAGTTTTTATCAGTTCCCTATGAACCTCACCGTTCTTGCCACAAACTCGATTCCGAATCTGGATGCCGCGCAGACGGCTCTTACATCAGCTTTAGCGTCGCGCTTTCGCGGCCAAGTGCGCTTCGGTCGGCATGACCGCATGCTCTACGCCACGGATGCCTCGCTGTACCAACTCGAGCCACTCGGTGTGTTGATACCCGCCGATGTTGCCGATGCCGAGACGGCTGTGGATATCTGCCAGAGCTTTGGTGTGCCGATGCTGCCCCGTGGCGGCGGCACTTCACTGGCAGGCCAATGCACCAATCGCGCTGTGGTCATTGATACCTCAGCCTTCTGCCAGCGGTTGTACAACTTTGATCCGGCCGGGCGAACCATCTTCGCTGAGGCAGGCGTGAAGTTGGATGACATCAACACCTATCTCACGCGCGAGAAAACCGGTTTGTTCTATGCCCCGGACCCTGCCACCACGGCCCAGGCCAGCATCGGTGGGTGTATCGGCAACAACGCCTCGGGCTCGCGGTCGGTGCTTTACGGTCGCACGGTTGACAGCGTGCTGGAAATTGACGCAGTCACCGCATCCGGAGCCCGCGTGCACTTTGGGCCTGGTGCGGGCAACCAGAGCCCCATCGCGCTCAAGCTTGCGGATGGTGTGTCCCGCCTTGTGCGCACAAATGCAGCGCTCATCCGCCAGCGCTACCCCAAAACCTCACGTCGCAACGCTGGGTACGCGTTGGATCTCATACTTGACCAACTTGACCGTGGCGTATCGCCGCAGGATCTTGACCTGACCAAGCTGCTGGTGGGCTCTGAGGGCACGCTGGCGGTGACCCTTGGGGCGAAGTTAAAGCTATTCACCCAGCCCAAGAGCAAGGGGCTAGCGCTGATGAGCTTTGCGAGCCTTGATGAGGCCATCGCCACGGTAATGCCCATTTTGACGACCAAACCAAGCGCCATCGAGCTTGTAGATGATGTGGTGGTTGAGGCGGCCAAGGGTAACCGCGAATGTGCCGAGTACGTCAAGGCCTTCCCGAACGTGCGGGGCGAGGCACCGGTGGCGGTGCTGTATGTTGAATACCACTGCCCCGGCGGACCGGAAGAGCTAAGCGAGCGGTTTGCCGCCCTAAAGCGGGCAGTACCCGATCGCGAGACAGCGCCGGTGCGTGAGGTGACTGATGGTCCCGGCATGGCGGACGCCTGGAAACTGCGCAAAGCAGGTGAGCCACTGCTGCACGGCCTGCCGGGTGACCGCAAGCCGCTGACGTTCGTAGAAGACAACGCCGTGCCGGTGGAGCACCTCAGCCAGTTTGTGCGCGAGTTCCGCGACATTGTGACGAAGGCCGGCACGCGAGCAGCTTTTTATGCGCACGCTTCTGTAGGTGTGCTGCACGTGCGACCGCTGATTAACCCTCACAGTGATGTTGAGCTTGCCACACTGCGGGACATCGCGGTGAAGGTGGCTGATTTGGCGAAATCTCTGGGCGGCGTGATGAGCGGCGAGCATGGTGATGGTCGAATTCGTGGGCCGATGCTGGAACGGTTTTACGGCCCGGAACTCATGGCGGTGTTTGGTGAAGTAAAAGCATTGTTTGATCCGAAGGGGCTGCTCAATCCCGGTAACATCACAAAGCCCGGCGAGGTGCTGAGCATTACCCAGCAGACGCGGATTGATCCCATCAGCGGGCCGAATTACCCGGAGCCAGCCGGCAGCGAGCACAGCAAGCCGCACGTGCCGGTGATGGAAACGTTTTACAACTACGCTGACCAGGACGGCTTTGGTCACGCCATTGAAATGTGTAACGGCGCGGGCGTATGCCGCAAGAGTTCTGGCGGCACCATGTGCCCCTCGTACCGAGCCACGATGGATGAACGCCACGCCACCCGTGGCCGAGGCAACGCGCTGCGGCTGGCCATCACCGGCCAGCTTACCGAGGGGTTGCACCCATCGCACGATCCTGATGCGGATGCGCTCAAAGCGCGCTTCAGCGATGCGGCGACGATGGAAACGCTTGACCTGTGCCTCTCCTGCAAGGCCTGCAAGAGTGAGTGCCCGAGCAATGTCGATATTTCAAAGCTCAAGGCCGAGTACACGGCCCAGCGTTACAAAGCCACCGGAAAGGTGCCGCTGAAGGCCTTGCTCACGGGCCACATTCGCACGCTGAACCGGATTGGTTCATTCACACCGGCGCTGGCAAACTTTGCCAATTCACTGCCGCCGATGCGGGCGATCATCGGCAAAGTTATGAACCTGCACCCGAGGCGCTCGCTGCCAAAGTTCAGCACCTCGCTGTACAGCGCGTGGGGCGCTTCCCCAAAGGCAGGCGCAGCGCCCAAAGTGGCCCTCTTTGCTGATTGTTTTACCACGTACAACGAGAGTCACATTGGCTTGGCGGCCAAAGCGTTGCTGGAGCGATTTGGCTACAGCGTGACGCTGCCCAAGGTGGGCTGCTGCGCGAGGTCCATGATCTCTGTGGGCATGTTGGCCGAGGCCATCAGCACGATCGATGCGACAATCGAACTGCTCCGCCCAGCGATTGAGGATGATTCGGTCAAGGCGATTTTAGTTGTTGAGCCAAGCTGTCTCTCCGCATTCAAAGATGATTGGCTGACGCTGAACACGCAAGCATCGCTGGAGCTGCGCAAAAAGCTTGCCGCCAAGGCCATGCTCATCGAGCAGTTCCTAGAAACCAGCTGGGCTACGCACCCGCAGCGGCCCGAGCCGCTCGGCAAAGCAGCCCTGGCGGCCAAGCTGGGTACTGATGGTCCTGTGCTGCTGCACGCGCACTGCCACCAAAAAGCGCTCTGGGGTGCGGCATCATCCGGAGCGATACTCAAACGAATCTTGGGTGAAACGCTACAGGTTCTGGACACCGGGTGCTGCGGCATGGCCGGTAGCTTTGGGTATGACAAGAACAAGTTTGATCTGTCCATGGCCATCGCAAATCTTGACAACACACGCCCCGGTGATGGCTCACTGACGGCCTCGCCCGCTGGTGGCGGTGTGCTGCCACACCTGCGAAAGCACAAGAACCCGATCCTGCTGGCCACCGGCACAAGCTGCCGCCACCAAGTCAAAGATGGCACCGAGGGCGAGCACCACGGGATGCACCCGATTGAGTTGCTGGCACGGGTGTTGTGTTAGCTGAGCAAAAAGATGAACGGGCGAAAGGCCGAAACGGACAATTGGCCACATGGTCAGTTGGCCAAATAGATGCCGTTGTGACTGCTCTTAGTGTACCGTGATTTTCTCGATCACTTCGGCAATCATCCCTTCGGGCACATCGCTGGCGATGAACGGTGTGCGGTCATCGGTCACCAGCACCAGGCGCAGTTTGCCGGCCTTAGATTTTTTATCGCCAGCCATGCGGGCAACAATTTCCCGTTGCCGCGGCAGACCTTTAACCTCCACCGGCAGGCCTGCCAGCCCCACCAGCACGCGGGTAAGCTCGGCCAGCTCGGGCTTGCACAGGTCCAGGCGGGCAGAAAGCTCGGTCGCGCAGATAAGTCCGAGTCCAACCGCCTCGCCGTGCTGGAGCGGGCTGCGAAACTTTTTGCCTGCGGCGTACCAACTCAGTCCCGGCAGCGTCTCAATTGCGTGGGCAAAGGTGTGCCCCAAGTTCAGCGCCATGCGCCCGCCACCGGGCAGGTCATCACGCACTTCGCGTTCATCCTGCCCTACGACAACGGCCTTCAGCGCTACATTGCGGGCGATGAGCGACGGTAATTCCCGGCTGGTGGCACTCGCCCCGCGGTCAATCAGTGCGGCGGTGTCGCCCAGCAGCGCATCATCTTCAAACCCACCACCCAGCAGGCCGTGCTTGATGCACTCGGCCAGTCCGGACCGAAACGTGCGTGCATCCAGCGAGCCCAGCAGCGCAATATCACACACCACCCGCTCGGGCTGATGAAACACGCCGACGGCGTTCTTCATCAGCTTGCCACCGAACTTTGCGCCGGATTTTCCTGCCCCGGCTTTGCTGCCGCCCACCTGCAGGTTTATCGCGGTCTTGCCGCCCACAGAGCCATCAACCATCGCAAGCAGCGTGCTGGGGCAGTGCACCACGCGACAGCCACGGCGGTGCAGGCCCGCGGCTAGGCCAACAACGTCGGTGGTAATTCCTCCGCCCACGGCCAGCATGAGATCGCCCCGTTCAAGCCCGGCCTCCGCCGCGGCGATGAGGATTCGTTCCAGCGTGGCAAAGCTCTTTTGCTGCTCGCTGACGGGAATGGAAATATCAGAGACCATCACGCCGCGACGTGCGAGCTTGATGATGAGTTTGGAAACAGCGGCTACGGGCACATTGGCATCCCGCACCAGCATCACACGCTGGCCCTTGCTTACAAGCCCATCAAGCGAGCCAGTCACGAGCCCGCGGCCGACAACAACGTCGTACCGCTGGCCGGGAGTGTCGCCGGTCTGCACAGAAATGGTCTTGCTGGCCATGGCGGGGTGTCCTCGTGCTCGTCTGCTGCCGGGTGTTGTGACGTTGCCGTGACTGGCCGTGACTGGCCGTGCGGGCAGGTCAGTTCTGCGGTTCGTAGCGCATCACCTGTTTGACGGTGTTGCCGTCGCCCATAATCAGCACCTTGGGGCGGTTGGCTTTGTACTCATCGTCGGTCAGCAGGGCATAGTGCATGATAATGAGCTTGTCGCCGGGCTCAACTAAGTGTGCAGCTGCGCCGTTGACTTCGATCTGCCCTTTGCCGGGCTCACCCCGGAAGATGTAAGTTTCAAAGCGTTCGCCGTTCCGGCAGTTGGCGATTTCAACGGCGTCGTTGACGCGCATGCCGCAGGCCTCAAGCCAGTTGGCATCGATGGTGATGGACCCGACATAGTCGGGCTTTGCCGCAGTCGTGGCGGCCATATGAATCTTGCTGTGCAGCACTTTGCGGAGCATTTGGTGATCAACCTGTTGGAGTCGCGAGTCTCGAGTGCCGAGTCGCGAGATAAAAATCCTACTGCTTTACTTCGATTACCTTTTCACTGGCGACTCACCCCTCGCCACTTATTCACCGCTTCCACTCAACACGGACCGAATCACCCCACAGCGATTCGATGTCATAGTGTGCCCGGGTATTGGGCTCAAAGATGTGCACCACAACATCGCTGCAGTCTGTCAGCACCCAGGTGGCGCGGTCATCGGCCTGCACGCGAACATCGCCGTGATTCGCCTTGCGGGCCAGGTCAGCAATCTGCTCGCCGCAGGATCGCATCTGCCGATCGCTCGAGCCCGATGCCACGACGATGAAGTCAGTTGTGCTGGAAAGGCGGCAGACATCCATAAGCACGATGTGTTCGCACTTGAGGTCATGCAGGAGGCGGGCGGCATCAATTGCAAAGGCCTTGGCCTCGGCACGCTGCTTGGTCAGGCGAGAGTCAATCGCGGTAATCGCCGCCTGGGTGGCTGCGGTGCGGGCGGGCTTGGGGCCAAGTTTGTTGGCGGTGCCGTTTTTGCTCCCGCGGCCCATTGGCCGCGAGCCCTGACTCTTGATGATGGGCCCGGCCTGCGAGACGATGGGGGTTTCAAACTCTTTCTGGCTCTCATCTTTGACGATGACCGATGCCTGCACCAGCGCTGCTTCGTTCTTGGTGGCGACGGACTTGCCAGCAACATTCCGCGTGAGCGCGGCCTTCATGGCCGTTACCAAGCCCGGTGTGAGCTTGACTTTGCCGCCCGGCATAGCCGCCGGCTTCGGAGCGGCTGCTTTCTTGGGAGCGCTCTTGGCTGATGCCTTATCCAATGGTTTGGCGACCGGCTTTTTCGCAGCCTTGAAAACAGGCTTGGCTGGCGCGGGCTTTGCCGCCGCTTTTTTGGACAGCTTTTTGATCGCCTTGATCGCCTTGATCGGCTTGAGAGCCGGCTTTTTGGCCAGTTTCTTGGCGGGCGATTTGGCCGGTGTCTTGGCGGGCCGTGCGGCCACCTTGGCCGTGGCCTTCGCGGCGGGCTTGGCGGTTGCCTTTACAGCTTGCTTGGCGGCTGGTTTGCTAGCGGGTTTGGACTTGTTTGTTGCGGTCTTCTTAGCCATGAGTAAACATCGTAGCGGCAAACCTCGCCGCGGTTGTGCCGCGGCAGTGTGTTCTGGCTGAATCCCTACGCCCCGCAAGAGCGATGGCCTTAAGTCTTGGTGGTGGCCTTGGCGGGTTTGGCCTTGCCAGCTGTGCCAGCCTGAGCTTTGCCAGCCTGAGCTTTGCCAGCCTGAGCTTTGACAGCGCTGCGGGGCGTGCGTTTGGCTTGGGTAGCGCGAGCCTTCGTGGCCTTGCCCGCCGGTGCCGAAGTGCCGGAGCTGCCGACATCGTCGGAATCAGCATTGATCTTGCCGCCCGCGGCTGATGGGGCGCGCTTCGCTGATTTGCTCACGGGCACCACTTTGAGCTTGCGGCCTGTGGTGCGCTCAAGCCAGTCGCGGGCGAACATCGCAGCACCAAGCAGGCCAGCATCGGCCTCGAGTTTGGTTACGACAACCTCTACATTCCGGCAGATTTCCGGGAACGCATGGCGACGGGCCGATTCGCGGATTTTGCCAACGAGGTTCTCACCCATCGCCTCGGTCAGGCCGCCGCCAATCACCACGCGCTGCAGGCCAAGCAGGGTCACCGCGTTAGCCACGCTAATGCCCAGCATGTCGGCCGCGTTGTCAACTACGTTGCGTGTGAGCCTGTCATTTTTAATATACGCCTGGGCCACGATGCGGGCTTTGATGTCGCTGAGGTCACCCTCTGCCAGGTCCGAAACTGCCGAGGGGTTGTTGGCGCGGATCAGGCGGACCATGCGGTCAACAATCGCGGTGCGTGAGCAGTTGTTCTCGAGTGAGCGGCTGCCCGGTGGCATGGCCGGAAAGAGCGTGGTGTGGCCAATCTCACCGGCGGTGTGGGTTGAGCCATAGAACATGTTGCCGTTTAAGATCAGGCCGCCACCGATGCCGGTGCCGATCCAGACTCCCAGCACGTTGTCATGCCCCTTGGCAGCGCCAAGGCGAAACTCACCGTAGATCGCACAATTCACGTCATTGTCAACGACGACGTGGTGCCCCAGCTTGCGGCCCAGCACCGAGGCAAGCGGGAAGTCATTCCAGCGCAGGTTGGTTGCCTCCAGCACGATGCCGCGCTTCGGATCAACCGCTCCCGGCGCACCAATACCCACGGCCGCGATCTCGGCCAGTGGTATCTTGGCATCTGCACAGGCCTCGTGCACGCCGTCAATGAGCCGGTCCATCACGCGCTGGCTGCCCTCGGCGGCGCGGGTCTTTTTCTTGGCCCGGCCAACAACCTTCAGCGTGGGGGCCACCACACCAATTTGCATGTTGGTGCCACCAAGATCAATACCGATAACGTGCGTGCCGCGAGCCATGAGAGCCTTTCGTACAGGAAGAGACACCCGGCCCGAGGCCGAAGTAGGATCAGCAAAGATAGCGACGACTAACGGCGGCGGGGGCCAAAATGTGGCATCGCCTATGGCAGCAAACCCGACGCCGCCCCTCGGTTTTAAGCCGCTCGCCGGGGGTCCGGCGGTGTGCAGTCGGCACTGTGCAAATCGATTGCCTGCCTACGAAACCGCCGCCCTCCGTGGATGAACAGTGGAGAACCGCCCGGAGGTGGAATACTGTTTCTTCCGTGTTGGTTTAGCAGGAAGCGGCTCCATGAGTCACCGGCCTCAATCTCACGATGCATCGGATGATCCTCTCTTTGAGGTCTCGGATGACTGTCACGATTTCGATCACCCAGCCATCCGATCCGGCATCGCCAGCGTGCTTGATGGCAAGGTGCTCGTACTCAACAAGTTGTACATGGCGGTTCGGGTCATCTCGGCCCGGCGTGCCTTTACCATGCTCTGGTCAGACTTGGCCGAGGTGATTCAAGTTGAGAACGGCTCGTACCTGTCGTACGACTTTTCAACCTGGTCAGAACTGGCCGAGTATCAACGGCAGTTTGAGGCCGAGAAGTACGACTGGATGCGGACCGTGCGGTTTGAGATCGCCGTGCCCCGGGTGATCCGGCTGCTGGGGTATGACAGGCTGCCGGCCCAGTCAGTCAAGCTCAACCGGCGCAACTTGTTCGCCCGTGACCGCAACACCTGCCAGTACTGCGGCCGGCACTTCCCGACCAATGACCTTTCCATAGACCACGTCAACCCCCGCTCACAAGGTGGCGGCGACAGTTGGGAAAACCTCGTGTGCGCCTGCATCCGCTGCAACGCCCGCAAAGGCGGCCGCACACCTGAGCAGGCCCACATGAAGCTGGTTCGCCGGCCGGTGATGCCCAAGCGCAACCCACTGATTCAGATGCGCCTAGGCCAGGACAAGTACAGCTCATGGAAGACGTTTTTGGATCATGCGTATTGGAGTGTGGAGTTGAAGTAGCAGTCGCGACTTTTTTCCCCGCCGCGGCACGCAGCCCGAGTTGTCAGGAACCAACCGCGGTACAGTCCAACATCGAATCCGTACTGCACAGCTCGCTAAAAGGTGTTGCACTTGGCTTGCTACGGCGGGCCGGGTGCTGTGCGTACGCAGCGGAGGTGAGATGCCCAATTGCCCGCTATCGCGCCGATGCGGCGGGGTACCTGGATGCGGCATCAAAGCGCAATCGGACAGCCGCGGGAGGGGGCACGGAACAGCCTATGGGGTTTGTGCTGCCCCGGCTGCCGCTGGCCAGCACGGTGATTATTGAGGTCAAGGTTTCCCGGGCTGACTATCAGCGCGATGCGGCCCACGCCGCGATGGTGGCGGCAAAGCTTGCGGCCTTGCAGGACCGTCACGCTCATTTGGTGAGGGAGTTCATCACGCCGCTGGAGCCGCACCTGCGGCGCAGCAGCACAATGCTGTTTGCGGAGCTTGAGCCGTGGGACTATGACGCATCGACCTTGAATTCAAGCAAGCTGCTGGGGGCTGCCATTGCAACCCTTACCCGCCACTGCCGCGAGCACACCAAACTTGCAATGGCCAGCCGGTACCATCTGGCCAACTGGCTGCTGATTTTAAGCCCCAAGGGCGTGCTGTCGCCGTCAGAGTTACCGATGGGGTGGGGCCTGCTGGAGTTTGATCAGGCAACCGGTTCGGTATCGGTGGCGGCCCCTGCGGTGCTGCACGCACCGCCGCCACGGTTTACGCAGCGGCTGCTGCGAAACATCGCATCCAGTGCAAGCCGGGCTGCCGCTACCGAGCGGAACCCATGACAGCAACCGGGCCGGGCTGCCCCGGGGTGAGGACGGCATCAGGCGGCCTGAGCCAGCTTCGAGAGCTGCACTTCCGCTGGTTGCAGCCGGGCGCGAATGGCATCAAATTCCGCTTCCACCTCCAGGAATGCGGCGACAACGTCCGGGTCAAACTGGGTGCCGCAGCCTTCGCGGAGCATCTCAACAACCTTGTCGTGGTGCATCGCCTCTTTGTACACGCGCTTTGAGGTCAGCGCATCGTAAACATCCGCCAGTGCAACGATGCGTGCGGAGTGCGGGATGTCCTCACCGGCGAGCTGTGCCGGGTAACCCTTGCCGTCCCAGCGCTCGTGGTGGTGGCGGGCTACATCAATGCACATGTCCATCATCTCATCGTTGCCCATATCGCGACGCACCTCGGCCAGCGTGTCAGCGCCGATATCTGCGTGCCGCTCCATGATCCGGCGTTCCTCTGGCGTGAACTTGCCGGGCTTGAGCAGGATGGCATCGTTGATACCGACTTTGCCGATATCGTGCATGGTGCTGGCGAGCTGGAGGTGCTCTTTCCATACTTCAGTCACAAACGGCCAGCGGTCCTGCAACGTCTGGGCCAGCAGCACGCTGTACGCGGCGATGCGGTCTAAGTGCGAGCCGGTGTCGGTATCGCGATAGTCTGCAAGTTTGGCCAGACCGGTGATCAGCGCGTGGCTGGTCCGCATCGATTGATCGACCCGCCATGACACTTCGGCTTCAAGCCCTGTGTTGACGGCCTCGAGCTGCTGGTCATGTCGGCGCATCAGCTTTGCCGAGACCCAGGTTGTGGTGCCCAGGGCGATGAGCCCCATGACGCCCGCCGCCAGCATGGTGCCTTGGAGTGCTGCGGCACTAAAGCTGGCCATTGACCGTTCGGGCTGGTGTACCAGCAGCTTGATATCAAGTTCGGGGATGTGCTTGACGGCGACGTAGTGGTCATTGCCGGGGCCAAAGCTCACCTCGCCGGTCATGGCCGTGCCAGGGGTGATCTGGCCGATCGTGAGACTCGTAGGCTGGCCGGCGTGGCGTAGCGGGATACCGGCGATGGTGATTTCGCGCAGCGAAGGATTGGTACGGATGTCGGGGTGGCACAGAATTGCGCCAGTTGAGCTTATAATAGAGAGGTATCCGTTACCCGCCATCCGGAACTGATCGACGATGTTCTGAAGTTTCATCCACGTGTCATCGCCGTAAACGAAGCGTTGGAGCTTCATGCCGGTAATGACCTTCTCAACCGAGTCGGCAGTCTGCGCGTTTTGCTCGAGCATTTTATCGGCCACGGCAACGCCCACCTGATGGCGTGTGCCGCCAACGGTGATGCACCATGCAGCACCGAGGGTGAGGCTTTGAAAACCCAGCGCTAGAAGAATCAGACGCTTGCGCGCCGCCCGCGTGCGGATCGAAGCGGTCCCAATCGCGAGCGGTTTTTGCTGTCGTCTCGAGCGAGTTTGTACCATGCTCATTGAGCTCCTGAGGCAATACGAAGGCGGTATGCGGAGGTGCTAGTGATGGGGGCTAGTGACGGGGACTTCACGGTCAGTGTCAGATGTTGATCAATCAGCACAGAGCGGACCAGCGGTCGTTAGTCAGCTCGGTGCGGAGCGCGGTTTGTCTTCTAAAGAGGTGATCATCCCGGCAGGGGCATATCGGCGTGTGGGCAGTGGCAAGCGCTCGGCAGGACTTGCGCGAAGCCAATATGTTGTTACTGCGGACTCTCCTGCGCGGTGTGGCCGTTAGCCTTTATCCGCCGTCCGACAAAACCGCCGATAGGTACGCCGGGCCTGTGCATCTTCGGACCTCAAGAGTTCACCTTTTTCTGCTTCATGACCGCAATCCGCGGCGTGAATCCGGCATGCCCGTGTCACCTTGAAGGTCCGGGACGGGCTGATGGGGCAAATCCCCCGACAAAGGCGGCGACTTTGACCAGTGCCAGCATCCAAAGCCGCCGGTGGCACAACATCCGGCCGCGATGCCGCTACCCTGCGCGGTACACATGGTCCGGTAGCAATTGTTTGGCTTGTCCCTGTTTGTCGTGCTTGGTGTTTGTCCCGGGTCTGTGTCTGTTTTTTTCACGCACCAGTTATCAACCCTCGGAGTCATTGATCATGCAGCTTTACATAGATACCGCCAACATTGAAGAGATCAAAGAGGCCGCCTCGCTTGGCATCCTTGATGGTGTGACCACCAACCCGTCACTGATTGCCAAAGAAAAGATTGATTACGGCAAGCGGCTGGAAGAAATCTGCCAGGTCGTCAAAGGGCCAGTCTCGGCGGAAGTCATCGCTACCGATTACGCAGGCATGATGAAGGAAGGCCGCGAGCGGGCCAAGATTGCCACCAACATAGTCATTAAGCTGCCAATTACAATTGATGGCCTGAAGGCGTGCAAGGCGTTCTCGGACGAGGGCGTAAAGACCAACATGACCTTGTGCTTCCAGCCCATGCAGGCGCTGCTGGTGGCCAAGGCCGGTGCATACCTGGTTAGCCCGTTCATCGGCAGGCTTGATGACATCAGCGAGGATGGCATGGACCTGATCGACCGGATCCGAACCATTTACGATAACTACGGCTTCACCACCAAGATCCTGGCGGCCTCGGTGCGGCACAACAAGCACATGGTTGATTGTGCGCTGGCCGGCGCTGATGTCGTCACCGCCCCGCTGACGGTGATCAAGTCACTGCTGAACCACCCGCTGACTGATATTGGCCTGAAGAAGTTCCTGGATGACTACAAGAAGGCCTTCCCCGGTTGAGCGACCGGCCCTGCCAAACAGATTGTCAACAAACAGCCGCCCGACAGGGCGGTTTTTTTGTTGGGATTCTTTGTGTCGGAAGAGCTCTGATGAGACGCACCGCCCCCGTTACGCCTGGCGGAGCAGTCCCAGCAGCGACTTAGAGTCTTCATCCAGCCCAAGTTCGCTGACGCCCTCGATCACCTTTTTGGCGCCCACCGGGTCACTGAGATAGCGCGACAGCACGAGGGCCAGCAGCACCTTGATCTTGGGAACTTCCGCATCTGTGCGGTAGAGCGTGAGGAACTGCCGGTAGCCGCGGGCCGCCTCGGTTGCGTACCCGGCTTGGAGCATGCCGTTGGAGAGCAGCAACTGTTTTTCGCGTGGCAGCGTGGCCAGCGGATGTTCCGGGCCACGATCCATGACCAGCTCGTTCATCAGGGCCTTGGCCCGTGACCAATCAGCGTGGTCAATGCGGTCCATGAGTTCCGCCCGAAGCTGCATGGTGCGAGCATCAGCCGGGGGCAAAATGGCCTTGCCGTCGGCATCGAACGCCTCGGGCGGGGTGCTTTCTCCGCCAAACATGCCGCGCGCTGGTGAGGGTTGCCGCGTGCCGCCATGTCCGGCCGCCTCCATCGCCGAGCGAATCTCTCTGCGCCGCTGAGACTGCTTGAAAATTGAAATCAGGTCATAGCCCTCGCGGGGCAGGACCTTAAAGGTCATCAAAGCCGCGGCGACGGCAATTCCCCAGATATAGCCGCCGATGTGGGCCAGCGTGGCCACGTTGCCGGCGGTCTTTGTGCCGGTGAGCACGAAATCTTTGGCGATGGCAAAGGCGATAAACCACCACGCCGGGATCATGTAAATTCCAACGATGAAAAAGAACAGGAGACATTTGATATGGATCCGCGGCATGAGGACCAAGAACGCCCCCGTCACCGCGGCAACAGCGCCCGAGGCGCCCACCACCGAACCGCTTGAAAATGCCACATGAGCGAGGCCGGCCGCGGCGCCGCCGGTCAGGTACAACGCGGCGAACCCGATGCGGCCGAGTTTTTCCTCAACGCACTGGCCAAAGACCCAGAGCATGAGCATGTTGCCGCCGATGTGCCAGAAGTTCGCGTGCAGCAGGGCGTAGCTGATCAAAGTCCACCAATGAAACGCGGCCCTGGAAAGCTCGGTGTTTGCCAAAAAGGATTTGCCGACGGCGGTTTCTTGGGCCCCAATAAGCCCGCCGCCGGGTGAGAGCAGCCCGGGCAACTGGGTGAAGCTAAATATGAGCACGTTCAGCCCGATGAGGCCGATGGTGACCAACGGAGTCCGGCGAAGTGACAGATCAGTACCAAGGGGAATCAGCACAAGCAAGGGTAGAACCCTTCGTGCGCCGATGCAGGAATTGACCGCTCGGATTGACGGCGTAACTGGCCAAAGTCTCCTGAAAACTGCCCTTGTGACCTTGGTTTTCGGCGAATCCGGGGGTGCTGTTGGCGTGCTGCCGGGGTGAGGCTGTCGCGATGATGGGCGTTGCCGCCTGATCTGGAGCAGCCAACGATCAACGGTGAGTTCAAACAACCCCACCAGCACAGCCGAAACCGCCGGGTCACTGTCCGATAAAATTAATGTGGAGGCGTACTTTGCCCGGATCGGCTACCACGGGCCGCGCGTCGCCACGCTGGAGGTGCTTCGGGCGATTGTGCTGCACCATTCCGCATCGATCCCGTTTGAGAATCTAGATGTACTGCTGCGGCGTGGCATTGCCCTTGACCTCGCGGCGGTGCAGGCAAAGCTTGTGGTAAGCCGGCGGGGCGGGTACTGCTTCGAGCAAAACAGCCTGCTGCTGGCGGTGTTGGAGTCGCTCGGATATTCCGTTGTCCCGCTCTCCGCCCGGGTGCGGCTAGACCGGCCGCGTGAGTTTGTACCGCCCCGCACACACTTGTTCCTGCGGGTGGAACTTGATGGCGTGCCCTGGCTTACGGATGTGGGTGTGGGAGGGCTATCACCCACTGCGCCCCTGCGAATGGACATTGAGCAGGAGCAATCCACGCCGCACGAGCCACGCCGAATTGTGCTGCAGGATGGCCGCTGGTTTCATCAGGCCCGGCTGGGCAGCGGCTGGGTTGATGTATGCGAGTTCACCGGCGAGCTCATGCCGCCGATTGATCGGGAGCTTGCAAACTGGTGGACGAGTACCAACCCAAATTCCAAGTTCCATCAGAACATCATGGCCTCAATCGCCAGGCATGACGGCACGCGCGTGAGCATCCAGAACACCGCTTTTACCCATCGCCGGGGTGATGGCAGCGGAGAGGTGCTTCGTAGTGAGGTCATCGGTGATGCCGAGCAGCTTCGCGATCTGCTGGGCGCAGAGTTTGGGCTGGCGGTGCCGCAGGGAACCCGATTCGGCCTCTTTGGGCTTTGAGATCTTTCTTACTTGCGAAGGGCCATGTCAGGCCGCCGGTCGATGATGAACTCGACGGCCTCAGCATCGGCAGGTGCCGGGGCCGTGAACCGGGCCAGGTCCATGGTCTGGAACTGACCCGGGGGCAGCGGCGCGACAACGTGCGTGAAATCGGTAGATGACCAGATGCCCTTCTGCTTGATGATCATGCGGTACGTCGCCGGTATGGATCGCGAGACCTGGGCCTCGTACATATTCTCGCCAATGGGCGGCTTGGCGGTGGCATCGGGCTTGAGCTTCATGGCCACCGTTGAGCGCATGCGCCAGTTGGCCGGAAAGTGCGGGTTGCTCGCTTCGCCGGATTTGCCGTAATAGTCGGTCAGTTCCTTCGGGAACACATCCAGCACGCCCCGGCTGTACCAGTGAACACTGCCGCCACCACCGGTGCTTCGCACGAGGTTCATGGAGTCTTTCAGATCGGCCCAGGTTGAGTCCGGGCCATCGCCCACGACACGGATGCCGGCGAGCATGTCACGCACGCGCCCGTTTCCGAGCTGGTTCATGTGCTTGATCTGGTCGAGCCAAGTTTGCTCGAACGCCTTAAAATTAAAGCGGTAATTCTGTGGGATGAACTCATCCCAAGCCGTAGCTGGGGCCGGGCCGCGGGCAGTGTTGCCCAGAATCGTCGTCTGCCAGCTCGCCCACTTGGGCCACTCCAGCAGGTAGTACTCATAGCACCATGGGTACACGGCCGGAGAAAGTGAGATGAGCAGCCCCGGGCGGTGCTTGCGGACTTCTTCGACGAAGATCTTGCCGTACTCATTGACCTTGTCGGCTCGCCAGCGCATCCACGCGGCATCGGTGTGATCAAGCGGCGGTTCTTTGCCGTCGTGCTCCTGCGCGTAAATCTTCTTGGTGTACGCGTCGTAGCCCATGGTCACATAAGGCCACACAATTCGGTCATCAAGCTGGATGCCGTCTAGGTCGTACTTGTCCACCGCTTCGCAGACAATGTCCAGCAGGAACTTGCGTGTCTCTGGGTGCAGCGGGTTCATCCACACAAAGCCGTTGGGGGCAACCTCGCCGCCGTCTTTATCAAGCGAGAGCCATTCCTTCTTCATTCGGCGCAGGTGGTTGTCGGTGGTCTTGTGCGCCGCCATGAAGCCGTACTCAAACCACGCGTTGTAAATCAGCCCGTTGCGGTGCGCTTCGATCAGGGTCTCCTGCAAAAGATCGCGAGCGGGTGCTTTCAAACGCTCCGGCGTATCGCTCGGGTCTTGCGGCATCAGGTTCGGACGGCGATCAACCCCAATCACCGCTTGTAGCGTCTGCGAAGGGAACTGGGTGTAGCCGTTCTTCCAGACCTCAACATACACGGTGTTGAGCCCAATGTCCTTGAGCCGCTTCATGCTCACCGCTGTGTTCACCGGGTTTGAAATGGCCTCGTTGCCGGTGGTCGTCACCCATGTGCCGCGCACCTCGTTGGTCGGTGAAATGGCCGCACGCTCAAAAACCGGCGGTGCCGTGTTTGGCGTGGTGGCTCCGGCTGCCGCGGGGGCAACCGGCTTGGCGATGCACGACCCGGCGATGCCAGACAGGGCAAGCAGGCTGGTAATGCACAGAGAAAGTGTTGAGAGCGGCCTCATAGGGGGTGTCCTTACGTGTGGACTGCTGGATATACAGGCTCGAAATGAAAATTCGAACCAGCGTGGAACACGGATTCAGACTTCGCAGCTCCGACAATACGTTTTCGGATGGCTGCAAAGCTTATAGAAGTCTAACCTCTACCCCCCGCTCAGAGCGTCTGAAGGCGGGAATTGGGCAAAATTTTTCAGGTCCGCCCCGTGGCGGCTGTTTACGCTTTCGATTCACGGTTCCCTTCATATTCAGTAGCAAGACAGGACACACGAGCATGGCAGAGACTTTCAAAATCGCGATCATCGGTGCTGGCGGTATTTCTGGAGCGCACTCCGCGGCGGCAAAGGCCTCCGATGGACGCGTGGCGATTGCAGCAGTGGTTGACACCAACGCCGCCGCAGCCGCCAAGTTGGCCGAAGAGCACGGCGCGCAAGCGTTTGCAAATGTTGCAGAACTGCTCAAGGCCCACAAGGCCGGCAAGATCGCGTTTCATGGTGCCGTGGTGGCGACCCCGCCATCAGCCCGTATTGAAATTGTTACAGCGCTGATTAAGGCCAAGGTGCCTGTGCTGATGGAGAAGCCCATCGCCCACACGTTGGCCGATGCCAAGAAGCTTGCTGGCCTGGCTGCTAAGAACAAGAAGGTGCCCACGTTTGTGGCGTACTGCCATCGCTTCGCACCGGCGATTAGCACGCTAAAGCAGCACGTGGCCGACGGCAAGATCGGTCGCTTGGTTCGCATCGAAAACGCGTTTGCCTGCGACCTGCCCACCCACAAAGACAAGTGGTTTAGTGACCCCAAAAAAGCTGGCGGCGGCGCGTTCCTTGACATGGGCAGCCACTCGCTTGACCTGCTGGCGTACATCATCGGTCCGGCGAAAGTTTCTGGCTCGATCTTTGATTTTAAGTGGAAGGGCCGTACCGAAACCGCCGCCACCGTCCTGCTGCGTGGCCTGAAAAAGAACGGGGCCAACATCAACGCGGGCACAGCCGCAGTGGTGCTCTCGGGCTGGGCCGAGACCAGCCGCTTTACGCTTGCCCTTGAAGGCGATGCGGGCACGCTGCAGTATGACTATGAGAAGCCCGAAGAAATCGTGCACAAGGACTTGGGCGGCAAGGCCGCGCTGATTGAGATTGAGTCACACGGCGTGCGCTTCACTAAGCAGTTGGTGGCATTCGCCGATGCAGTGCAGAAAAAGGCCAAGACCCAGCTCGCCACGTTTGCCGACGGCTTGGCCGCGGCGACGCTGGGTGATAAGGCGGCGAAGATGGGCAAGTAAGTGGAATGGGGGGGTTGTGAGCGTGTGATTTGAGAATTGATGAAGCTCCGCACGGTTTGGCCGTGCGGAGCTTTTTTTCTATGGCGGCAGAGGTTGGCTCGGCTCAGTGTTGCTTGGTGCCGCGGTCAAGGGTTTGACTCGAACCGCGTGTTGTTTCATTAGAGGACATGCATAAAAATTCCAGGACTCGGATTGGTGACAACGAACGAGGAGTACGGCTGGTCCTCCAGCAAGCCCATCTCAATTCCGATGTTTGGCGGCAAGAAGTGCCGCATCGTCGTTGCAGGCTCCGACGAGGACAAACGCAAGCCGCAGTTCCACGTTGCGATCGTGAATTTCTGTCCGGCACCCCGGCCGTGCTGCGCGAGGCCGACGAACCGTTTTTGCGTTATTACAAGGACTTCGAGCAGTTTTGGTTGGAAGACCGAAAGGTGATCAAAACGGCGGATCAACGTTGGACGCATGTCAAGCCGGGAAAAGAGGTGTGGGTCTCGCGTAGGGCTTACGGGGATAAAGGGATTTATGTTTCCATCGAGTGCGAGTGCGACTGGGAGCGTGAGCACGGTTTGCAGCTTGTTCTTGAAAATGGGTTGACGGTCAACAAACTCGGCACCTACCACGGACACCTGACCAACGCTGATGCCTTTGGTGACCCAAGCCCGGCGAGCGCGATTTACCTCTCGCTACGAATGCTTGCGTCCCGCCGCCAACGTGTGTGGAAACGAGCCGAATCGGTATTCTGCGGTAGGTGTGATCGGGTTTGGGCCCTAAGCTGGGTGAATGGCAGCGTTCGAGCGGCGTTCGGTTACACGGTGATTGAACTCGAACCGTCTTTGATCATCCGATTATCGAGGCGAGTGGGTTGGTGGCGGTGTTGACTCCACCAAGGGCCACTGTGGGGTACCAGTTGCCGCCGATGTTGACGGCGATCGAGGAAGCGTTTCCCAGCAGCACGCACTTGTGTACGAAGTTCGGGCCACCGGTCCCCGTCATATCAACGGCGATCGCGTTGCGGCTCAGGCGGCACGCCTCAACCGTGCTGCCAGCGCCGGTGATCCTGATCGCCGCGGCGGTGCAGGCATCTGCCGAGCAGGAGATGATTCGCGCTGCGGTTGAGGCTCGGATGCCGAAGTTGCACGAATTGCAGGTGCACCCGACGGCCTCGGCGCCGTCTCCGAGGTCGATCCCGATTCCAGTTACGTTCGTCGCTACACACTCGCTGACGACGCTGCGCTGGCTTGCCTGCAGGCCGGCACTGGTGCACGCGCTGAACTCGCACCTTTGCACGTGCGAGCCGTAACCCGCGTATACGCCGACGTTGCAACCGCTGAGCAGGCACCCGCGGACAACACTGAAGGAGTTGACGTAAATGCCTGTGCCGCCGGTGTTGGTGACGTTGCAGTCCTCGATGCGTCCGTAATCGCCCCTGAGTTCGATACCCACCCCGCCCGCGCCTGTGAGACTGCACCGGCGCACAATCGCACGGGTGGCGAGGTTCATCCCGCGGAAGGTGAAGCCGGTGATGACGACGTCTTCAATGAGCACGGCAAATGCTGGGCCGCCCAACTGCACGCCGGTGGCGACGTTGGTGATCGAGCCGTTTCGAATGGTGCAGCCGTTGTCGGCATCGATGCCGATGGATGCGATGCCGCCGCCGGTGATGGTGAAGCCATTCAGGTCAAGCGTCGCGCCGGCGTTCATGAAAATACCACGACCGGTGGCTGGCACGTTGATGTTACCCGTGAGGTAGTATGAGCCGGGCCCGGGAAGGATGAACATGTAAGCGCTCGCCGGGGGCGTATTGGTCGCGTTTACCGCAATCCGCGGCTCGATTTCGGTCAGCGTCTTGCCGGTTGAGCCGATTGCCCCGGCCGGGGGCGTTAAGGGCCCAGCCGAGGCACGCTGTGACGCAAACGCCGCGAGGCCAGCAAGACCCGCAGCGCCCAGCAGAACGCGGCGATCAAGAATGGCATCCGGGGCGGTTGCCGGCGTGGCCGCCGAAGAATGCTGGTGATCGGACTGTGTCGGCGGGTTCTCATTCTCCATGCCAGCACTATACACGGCATGGGGCAAACTGCCAGAAAAACGTACCATACCTGCAGGAAATACAGCCCTTTCGCTCGGGTTAATGCTCCCGTTTCATGGGCTGACGGAACGGAGTAATAGCGGCTCGCGCGCTGGTATCGAGATCAGCGATGGTGGGGGCCGGTTCTGGCAAATCAGCGATGCACCCCTGCCAACCCCCTCCACGGCACGCGGGCAATTCCACACCGTCTAATAAAAAGCCCAGGGGTGCGGCCCCCTGGGCTTTGTGTACTCAAATCAACAAAACCAAGAACTTAGCGGCGGCGCCGGGCTGCGAATAGGCCGGCGAGGCCGAGAACCGCTGCCGCACCCGGGGTGGGAATGGCGGTGATGGAGCGAAGGCTGACGCCGCCACCGACAGTGCCCACAGCCGTGTACGCGCCGGTGTTCAGATCGATGGTGCCGAAGGAGGACAAGCTAGCGCCCGAGGGCTGAAGCGAGACGAAGGCTTCGCCCGTTGGCCCAAAGATGTCAAAGCCAACATTCTCGGAGAGAGTGCCGGAGGCAAACCCGAGGCTGCCGATGAAGCTGATGA
Source organism: Phycisphaerales bacterium (assembly GCA_038231815.1). Taxonomy (GTDB): domain Bacteria; phylum Planctomycetota; class Phycisphaerae; order Phycisphaerales; family UBA1924; genus CAILKP01. The sequence continues at coordinate 7,914 of JBBRKQ010000043.1, read as the reverse complement.
CGCCGCCGTTGAAGGAGGCGTTGCCACCGGCCTGAGAGCCAACTTCACCAAGGAGGGCAGAGCGGCTATCAATAACAAACTGGCGGGTGGAACCGGGAAGCACGCCATTGAGGGAGTTGGAATAGGCGGTGGAGGCGATGAAGGGGGTGTTGATCGAGGCCGCGATCGTGAGCAGCGTGTCGCTCGGGGCAACGGAGGCGCCGCTGTTGGGGTTCAGGCGGCGGTTGTCAGTGTTGGTGCCGACGACGCGAATGCGGTCAACCGTTGGGTTGAAGTCAATGCTGTACCGCCCGCTGCCAAGGCCGGGGATGAAGGCCGCGGCAAAGGGGGTGGCGATGCCGGTGAGGGCATCGATACGGGTAACGCGATTCGCAGAGGTAATGCCGAAGATCTCACCAGTGGCGGGCCGCATATCGATCTCGAGCAGCTGCTCGCCGGCATTCAGCCCGGTGATCGCAACGTTGGAGATGAGCGTGCCAGGGGTCGCCTGATTAAAGGTCACAATATTGTTTTGGACGGTAACGCCGACAATGTCGGCGGCGTTTGCTGCCGCTGCACCGGTGAGGGCAACGAGCGCGACGATTGAACTACGAACGATTGACATAAACATCTCCTTACTCAACTCTTTAAACACCCGGCAAATACGCACTTGACCACACAGCCATGCACGATTGTCGTTTAGGTATGGAAACACAGACAGGTACCGAATATACCAAAAAAAGGGTAGGACGCTTTTCACAACTCCACGTAAAAGCCTAGGCGAGATTTCTACACCTTGCTACCAGTTTTCAGCGCAACAATCAACCGTGCCCAACCCGCTCCCAAAGCTAGATGATCCTTCGCCCAATTCCGCAGCGTTCACCGCCGCACAACTCTCACGCGATGCCGCAGCACTGTATCCCGCGGGGGGCGATGCGCCCACGGTTCTGCGGCTCATGCAAACCTTCCGGCCGTACATCTGCCCGTTTGACATGCTCCTGCCCCTGCTCACGCCCGGGGGCACGCTGCTTGATGTCGGATGCGGCGGCGGGCTGTGGCTTGGCTTGTGTGCAAAGCTCGGGCTTGTTGGCTCCGGCGTGGGGTTTGATTCCAGTCCCCAGGCCATCGGCGCCGCCAAGGCCATGCAGGCGGGGCTCAAGGCTCGCGGCGAGTGTTTGCAGTTTGAACTCCGCGCGGTGCAGGATGGCTGGCCCGCGGGCACCTTTGACACCGTGAGCATAATAGATGTCATGCACCATGTGCCCGTTGCCCAGCAGCCGCAGGTGATAGCCGAGGCCGCCAAGCACTTAAAGCCCGGTGGAATCTTGCTCTACAAAGATATTGACGGCAAGCCCTTGTTCAAAGCGACCATGAATCGCCTGCACGATTTGGTCATGGCCCGGCAGTGGATTCATTATGCACCGGCAGAAAAAATTATTGAATGGGCCACCGCCGCAGGGCTTGACAAAGTGGCCCACATGGACATGCACCGGCTCTGGTACCCCCATGAGTTGATGGTGTTCGGAAAGCGAAAGTAGCGGGGGGGGTGATGTGATCCGTCGGCTCCGCGGCCTGTGCGTTTATCCAACTGACAGATCGCTGATCGGGCAACCGTTGACAACCGCAGATCGAGGCGACGATGAACGGCACAAAGGGCGCTGGGCCAGCGTTCTGACTTGAATTCATAGAGGCTAAGAACTGGTGAAAGGGCGCCGTGGGCAAGGTGGCAGGCATGCTCCGCTCTTCTGCTGTGTGAATTTCCTGCTGCACTTATGTCCTGCCGCGCGGATCCCCTGCTGCACTTGCACCTTGATGCGGCCTCGTTTCTCCGTTCGCATTCGTGATGTCAATCGCGAGCCGCCCGAAGCATTGCACCTCAGCGGTGCAGCACCACCCAGCGAACCAGTACCCACATCCCGATCAGCCCCAGCAATACCGCCCAAACAAACGCAGCAACTAGGCGGGCTTGGTTCGTCGTGTCGTCCGGTGGCGCCGTCTGGTCAGCAATCCCTGTCGAGCCAATCAGCTGCAGTCGCTGCTGCACGCCCACAGAAAGTGGGGCCTCACCAGCCCGTGTGGCATCCTGAACCACTGCCATGATCAGCGCGGTATCAAACGGCCGCAAACCCACGCTTGTGGCCAGCTTGGCCACATTCGCTCGCCGCTCCGCAGAGATAATCCCCGCTCGCCCACCCTCAACAGCCATCGCCGTGGCCACGGCCACGGTCCAGCGGGCATCCTCCGGGTTCATCGCGGCGGCACGTCGGTTCTCGGCAGCTACCCCGCGAAGTAACTTCTCCCCAGCAGGTGGCAATGACCCAACAGCGCGTTGCGGTGTGGCATAACCCGTGTGCGTTCGCACCACCCGCAACGGAGATTCTGACTTCGCCGGACCGTTGCCAGCCATCACCGCCTCAACGGCCGCGGCGGCGCGGCCACCGCTTGTCGGCATGGCTCGCTCCGGTTTGGCCGCGCGTGCCTGCACCTGCTGTGGCGTGGGGGCAACAGCACCGTCGGCCTCGCTGTGTACCAAACGCAACACCACCGCCTTGTTGTGCAGTGGCTTTGGCACGCCGGGCGGCTGCAACCGCTTTGGCTGTTCAAAAAACGAGTTGGGCCCATCGGCTGGCGGTTTGTGCATTGGCAGTAGTCAGAGCTGGCACACCCCGTGCCAACGCGCCGGGGCACTTGCCGAGTGCCGCGGACGCACGCCCAAAGCCGCACGCCAAACCGCCCGATACTTGTAACCAATTCCCGGGAGAGTCACCTACTGTTTGCCCCGAATGCCCGATCAACCGGCCGCACAACCTGTCGTGCTCAACTCGTCTCTGGCGTTGCCGGAGATCTTGATCCGCCTTGAGAAGGCCTCTCGTCGGGGCGATTTACCCGGCTTTGAGCGTGGCGGGCCCAATGTTTCGGGAAGTGCTGCCGCGTTTTGTGTTGATGCTGATGCAGTCCCGTTTGAGGGCATTGTTGTTGCAACCGTGGCCAAGGCCGCGGGTGAACAAACTGGCACAACACTGCACATGCACACGCGGCTGAAGCAGCGAATGCCGTGGATCTTTTTTACTGTGCTAGTCCTAACGGCCTACCCCGGCGTGTTGCTGACAGAGTCCATGATCCGCACCATGTTCCCCGGCTGGACATGGCTCTGGGGCACCGTGTGGTGGTGGTATTTCCCGCTCTCGGTCATCTCAATACCGCTCGCGCTCATTCCGGCAATTAAAAAAAGTCGCACAATTGCAGCTCAAAGCGCAGCAGAGGCCCTCGCCAACATCGGTAAACTCATCGAAGCGAAGTAACCGCGCCACCCGCCGCAGCCTGCCGCGATCGCCCGTTGCTTAACCCTGTCGCCATGCATATTCGGGCAGGTCCGCCCGTCCAAATGGGCGGAAATGGTCCCACGCCCGCAGGTGTGCGCGGCCGTTGTTGCGAAACGCCACCAGCCGCGAGCCGGGGCCTTGAGCATCAAACAGTTCCAATTCCAATTCCCAGTTGCTCGTGCAGTACGCCAGCACGGTTTGCACCGCGGGCATCCAGTGGTCATCCAGCACAATCAGCCCCTGGGGCTTGACCAAGCGAAGGGCAAAGAACACATCCACCAGCAGCGGATCAAACTGATGCCCGCCGTCAATAAACGCAAAGTCAAAGCGCTCACCATCGCTGAGCATTTGCGGCAGCGCCACGCACGAATCACGCGGGATGAACCTTGTCACCGCATCGGCGCCGCTGTCGCGCAGTGTTTGTTCTCCAGCATGGTCTCTAATACTTTGGGCATAGTCCATCGTGGTGTGGGTAATTTGCTGGGCACCCCGAGCCTGATTCGTCAGCAGCCCTTCGACGATGGCAATGCTTGACAGTCCCACGCCCAGCCCCACTTCAAGCGTCTTCGCCGCGGACTCGCGCACGACCAGGTCCCGCAGAAAATCACCGGAGGCTTGGGTGATCCCGGTTGGCCAGATGTCAATGCTCTTGCCGCTGATGCCTTTGACGGTCTTTGCTTCATAGACCCCGCGGCGGTATTCAGCAAGCCGGCGCAGCGGGCTGGTCAGAACCGCGGAATCGTTGGAGTTCGTCATGGGTGCATTATCGGTCCGCAATGAGAAGCGTAAAGCGGGTGTTCCACCCTAAACGTCCGACCATGGCCGGACGCCTGACCCTGGCAAGATCCGCCGCCCACAACGCCCCGATAACCGACTCCGCGCAATCTCTGCAACAAGCGAAACCCTCCTCCGCCCAGAATCACCCGATGCACGGTCTCGCGAGCGCTCCCGCTTGCCGCCGATCACTCGCTTCACGCTGTCTGTTCTCCGGAGCCCACTTTGCCGCACACGCTTTCTCAAACCGATCAATCCCAGGCCTCCGCCGCGATCCGGCCGTTCATCATCGCCAGTGTCCATGAAACATCAAGCGCTGCCGCCACGAACCACCACGGAGGGCTTAATTCTCTAGCGGCGGCACTCGCAGAACTTGGCATCGCAAGCGCCAAAGCGTTTCCCGCCACGCGGGAAGCTCTGAGCCAGCTCACCCCAACTACGGGCGTGCCGCTGCTGTTGGTTCCGCCAGATGTTGCCCCCGCTGCGCTGCGCCCACTGGCAGCCTGGCTTGAAGAGTCGGAGTCCATCATTCTGGCCGCCGCACTGGTGTGCGATGGGCCCGGTGTTGTCGGTGGCTCACGCGTGTGCGGCATCAGCGCGCCCTGCACCGCTGCCCAGCATGCAGCCTTGGTGCAGCTCGCCGCCGTTGGTGCGGTCATCTGTCATGAACCTGTTGCGGTGTCAACCTCAGGCACGCTGGCAGCTTCGATAAAAGTTGCACTCCAAACCGCCGCACGTTGCAACCACAAGACTGATGAACTCACGACAGAGCTAACCCTGCTGCGAAAAACGCAGGAACGGGCTGACAACTGGCTCGCTCAGATTGACCAAGAGCTTCACCAAGCCGCCGCGGTGCAGCGTGACATGCTTGGCGAGCACCCGCCCCTGATCCCCGGCCTTGAAATCTGTGCAATCTTTCGCCCGGTGTGGCACGTCTCGGGTGATATCTACTCCATGGCGGCTCGCGATGGCGGCCTGACATTCGTACTGGCCGATGCCATGGGCCACGGGCTTGGTGCGGCCATGCACTCAATGATCATCACGCACGAGTTGCTGTGCGCCGGCATGGATTCAACTCCAGCCCGCGCGCTGGCACGGCTCAACGCCCGCATGTGCGCCAGTGCAACCGAGCGCGTTCGCTTTGCAACCGCCGTCTATGGCCACATTGATCCGGTGACACGCATCGCGCAACTTGCCTCCGCAGGCCACCCGGCACCACTGCTCCTGCGCGATGGCAAAGTTATCGAAACCGATCCCGACGGCGCGATCCTCGGCGTGTTCCCAGATGCGGAGTTCACGCAGGCCACCGTCAAGCTCCTGCCCGGTGACACGCTGGTGATGTACAGCGACGGTGTGGAACAAGCATGCATCGATGCCGCCCACTGCCCCGAGGACCACAAGGGCGATGAGCACCGCCGCCTGCTAACCCAGACGCTCTCGTGCGAACGCCCATTGCAAGAAGGCGTGGAGCGGCTCATGGAACTGCTGTCCAACCAGCGAGCAAGCCTGCACCAGAACGATGATCTGACGGTGCTGGCGTTTCGCCTCACCAGTTAAGCTTGGCCACCGCAGCCGGTTTACGCTTGCTCATGCCTGCCGCGGCGAAACCCGCAAAGTCGCAACCCCTCTTCGTGCCGCTCTCGCCGGCCCAGGCGGTGCCACCCGCCGGCCCGGCGCCGGATGGATCGGGCCCAGGTCCGCGAGATCTACCCGCCTCGTGGTGGCACTCCATTGAAGAATCCGTCCTGCTTCTAACAGCTCCCCCTGTGCAGCGGGCCCTTGCTGAGGCTGGGCTGCCCAGTACCGACCGGCTCAGTCGTTGCCCCCGGTGTGGCTGCCTGCTGGGCGAGCAGGAACTGGAGCCCGTGTGCGAAGTTTGCCGCACGAGTCCTCCAACTTGGGCCGCCCTGGTCACACTCGGTAGCTACGCCGACCCGCTTTCGGGCATCGTTCGGCAAACCAAAGAACGCCCATGGCCCGAGCTGGGCCTGGCGGCAGGGAAGATCCTTGGCGAGCAGGTCCGGATAAGACTGGCCTCTGCCGGACTCAAAGATGCGTTGGTGATCGTGATCCCAGTGCCCACAAGCCGCGTGCGTGTCGTTCTTCGCGGGATTGATCATCCAGTGACCATTGCCAAAGGGCTGATGCGGGGTTTGGCCCCGCAGAAGCGGCAAGCGATCGGCCTAACCAGCGTGCTTGGCCAGATTTTGGCGCGGCGGTGGCGGTGGAAGCAAGCCGCACTCTCGGCGTGGAGACGAAAAGAAAACGTCACAGGCAGCATGACAACCTTGAGGAGAGCCAGAATCCCGGTTTTTGGGGTTCTATCGCGACTTGCGCGGCAGATTGAGGTCGCCCGGAAAGCGGGCAAACCGGTGGTGGCGTTGGTTGTCGATGATGTGGTCACCACGGGGGCAACAGCCCGTGAGGCGATTCGTGCCGCGAGGTCGGCGTTTGCGAAAAAGCGGCTAGGAGTACGTATATGGTGGGTTGCTAGCGTTTCACGGGTTGAAAAGCCGTCCGAATAATGATGGGTGCGAGTTTGAAGTGATGATCTCCACGAATGGTCCACACTTCCGACAGGTGAAGGCGGTGTGGCAAGGTCCGAGAGGGTTCCAACGGGAAAGGAAATTGAGGGAAGTAAAAGGATTTTGACCAGCGGCTTGACGTGGGCGACTTTTCCGTTATTATCTCCACCCCAGCCCGCAGCAATGCGACGCTGGCCCCGACAACCCGTCGGGTATCCTCCTTGACAAGTAAACAGTTGGGTGGTCCGCGAGCAGGTGCGACCCGGTAGTCAACGTCACGTTGACGGCTTTACTAGCCATACCGGGTCTGATCCTAAAAACAGTATTCCACAGTTCACAGCTGTATGGAAACTGAACTTGCGTGATCACTTGGAGTATATTTTAGAACCCTTAAGTTGAAAGACTTATGAATTTTGGAAAACTTTGAGATTGCGAGTTCAGTGCACGAGTCGGTCTAATCGCCGCTCGGCAGTGCCCGGAGTAATCCGGGACTGGACCGGCCACGATATACCATCGTGGTGTTTTAACAGGTCGAACCCACTCTTGTATGAATGCCGTCGCAAGACGGCTTAAACAGCAAATCAAGTGAAGAGTTTGATTCTGGCTCAGACTGAACGCTGGCGGCATGGTTAAAGCATGCAAGTCGAACGGGCCCGCAAGGGCCAGTGGCGGAAGGGTGAGTAATGCTATTGAACGTACCCCGGAGTGAAGGATAGCCATGGGAAACTGTGGGTAATACTTCATGATCTCCACGGAGCAAAGATTTATCGCTCTGGGATCGGCAATAGTCCTATCAGCTAGTTGGTGAGGTAAAAGCTCACCAAGGCAATGACGGGTAGCAGGTGTGAGAGCACGGCCTGCCACATCGAAACTGAGACACTGTTCGGACTCCTACGGGAGGCTGCAGCGACGAATCTTCCGCAATGGGCGAAAGCCTGACGGAGCGATGCCGCGTGTGGGATGAAGCGGCTTTGCCGTGTAAACCACTGTCAGGAGACAGGAATATTGACCGTCTCCAGAGGAAGGGGCGACTAACTCTGTGCCAGCAGTCGCGGTAATACAGAGGCCCCGAGCGTTAGTCGGAATCACTGGGCTTAAAGGGTGCGTAGGCGGCTGGATAAGTGTCGTGTGAAATCCCACTGCTCAACGGTGGAACTGCACGGCAAACTGTCTAGCTAGAAGTATGTAGAGGTCGCTAGAACGAATGGTGGAGCGGTGGAATGCGTAGATATCATTCGGAATGCCAAAGGTGAAGACAGGCGACTGGGCATTACTTGACGCTGAGGCACGAAAGCGTGGGGAGCAAACAGGAT
>JBBRKQ010000042.1:0-31145 GCA_038231815.1 Phycisphaerales bacterium | reverse complement strand
CACTGGCTCAGGTCCCGGGTGTTTCAGCGGTCAGCAGTGAGCAGCTGAGCGCCACGTCGCCGCGGCGCGGCATCCAGCTCATCGTTACCCCAGCCACTGGCGCGGGTGATTTGCACGAGCCACTGGCCTTTGCGCTTCAGCAGGCCGCACAGAGCCGGGGCGGGCTGGGCTGGCTCACCACCGAGCTACGCAAGGCCGAGCCGACGCTTGAAGATGTCTTTATCTCGGTCGTAACTGAGGGCGCCAATATCTCACCGAATACGCAAGCGGCTGCCACGGCGGGGGTCGCTGCATGAACCAGTTTGCTGCGGTTTTCAAACGTGAGTATGGCTCATTCTTTCGCACGCCTCTGGGCTGGGTGGTGTGCGCTTTGTTCCTGTTTCTTTCTGGGTTGGTGTTCTCCCGCAGTGTGCTCGTCGCCGGTGAAGTCGCCAGTTTGCGTGAGTTCTTCACGCTTTGGTGGTCGCTGCTGGCGGTCATCGCACCGGCGGTTTCCATGCGACTGCTCGCCGATGAGCTTCGCACCGGCACCATTGAGCCGCTGCTGTGCAGCCCGGTTTCGGAACTGACGATTGCCAGCGGAAAATTTGCCGCGGCGGGAGCGTTTTTGGCCACCTGCCTGCTGCCCACGCTGGTGTATCCGGTCCTCCTCTTTGCCCTGTCCCGGCCGGATGCTGGTCCTATGTTCGCTGGCTACTTGGGGGTGATGCTCCTCGGTCTGTTGTATCTGGCCATCGGCCTGCTGCTGAGCGCTCTGACCTCCAGCCAAACGCTCGCGTTTCTCGGTACGCTGTTCGTTATTCTCAGCGCTGAACTCGGAGCCCAGCAACTCGCCTTGCGACTGCCCGCTCCGTGGGATGCCGCAGCGCTCAAGCTGTCCGTCTCGCTTCGCGTGGGTGACTTTGCCCGTGGAATTGTCGATACCCGTCACGTGGTCTTCATGATCGTGCTCTGCGTGTTCTTTGTAGGCTGCACGGCCGTTGTACTCAAGGCCCGGAGGTGGCGATGAACCGCAGAGTGACTCTTTCCGTCCAGTTGTTTGCCGTGGTGTTTTCGCTGGTCACCTGCACAGCGCTAGCGCTGGTGCTTTCCGAAAAGTACGGCACGCGATTTGATCTGACCGCCACGCGCGAGCACCAAATTAGCGAGCAGTCCAAAGCAGCCGTGGCCAAGCTCGAACGTTCGGTGACCATCGCCGTCGCCGCGGACCTGACCGGACTAAGCAAGGTTACCACGCAGCGATTGAACGATGTGCTTGATGCACTGACCGCCGCCAGCCCGCGCATCAGCAGCAAGCTGATGGACACTTCGAGTCCGGCCGGCCAGCAGGCCTATGAACAACTCATCCGCCAGATGGCCACGGAGGACAAGCAGGTCATCGAAGAGCATTTGGCCGCGCTGAAAATAGCCGCCGAGGAATCAACCGACATCGCCGAGCGGCTGCTGGCCGCCGGAGTGGAAGTGACCAAGCTCCGTGATGTGCTCGTCGCCGCGATGCCTCCCGGTGGCGGTATCGACCGTGTTAAATCCGCATGGGACGCCACAAGTGCTGAGGCCCGGCTCTTCGCCGATGGGCTGACCCAGGCTGTTACCCGCGCTCGGGACATCCTCGGTAAGCCGCTTGACCCGCTTCCCGTTCCCGCGGCCGATGATGCCGCCCGCGTCCTGCGAGAGGCCTTAACCAAAGTCAGCAGCGAGCTTCCCCGAATCAATGACACGGTTGATCAGGTCTCTCTTTCCGCGGCCGTGAATGCAGAGGCAAAGACGCTCGCCCGCGAACTGGGTACTCGCTTTGCATCGTACCGTGATCGCACGGCCCGCCTTGCTGCCGGGCTGGAACGTCTGGGCACACTCCGCGTGCTGCGCGTCGCATCGGCCATCGGCCGCACGCGTGGCTGCATTCTCATCGGTGCCCCGCTCTCGGGTGATCCAAAGGCCGTCACCGTGGGCGGCAGTGGAGAACTGCCCACCAGCCTTACAGCCGTTGATGTTGATGAACTCCTCGGCCCCGTTGCAAGCCCAGGTGATGCCCAGGCCGATGCACAGGTCGATCGTCGATTCCGGATGGAAGAGCTCCTTGTGGCCGGACTTGATGCGTTCATCCCCCGTCCGCGTCCACTGGTGGTTTTTGTTCACGCAGACCGCGGCCAGCTCGCACCAAACTTTGCGCCGGTCCGCAAACTTGCTGATCGGCTTGCATTGCTCGGGATAGATGTTGGCGAATGGCGCGTCGCTGTTGATGCGTCGCTTCCTACCCCGATTGCCCAAATCCTTGCATCCGGGCGTCCGGTGGTCTTTGCAACAGTGTCTCCGGCCGCGCTGCCGGGTGATCAGGCCTCCATGCTTGATCAGGCCACACGCGTGAGCAAACTCTCTGCCGCAGTGGAGGCCCTCCTGCGCGACGGCCGCTCATTGCTCGTCTCCCTCGTGCCCTCCGTACTGCCCGCGGGCGGAGCAGATGATCCACTGGTCAAACCGCTCGAGGCGCTCGGCATCAAGGCCGATACCGGCCGCGTCATCATGGAACGAGTGAAGACCTCGGCTGGCAGCGGCGTGCTGACGGATGCCGTCTTGACCGAACCGATGCCCCCCGGCATCCCGGCATCGACGGCCTCGGCAAACTCGGCCCCTCGTATTGGCCAAGCTGTCAGCGGTCTGCGCACGCGTCTGATCTGGCCCGTTGCCCTGCTCCTGCCAGGGGCCGAGGGCGTCACGCTCCAACCTGTGCTCACGCTTGCCACCACTCCAGACCGCTGGGCCGAGGCCGAGTGGCTGCGACTTCGCCAGCACCGGGGTGATCCATCATCTGCTCCCGCCGTTGAGCCAGGTGGCCCCAAAGACCTCCTTGCACCCGCCGATGGTTCCGCAGCATGGATCTTGGCGGCCGCGGCAGAGCGTCCGCTGCGCGATGCCCCTTCGGGCACGGCTGGCACCCCCACACCCCGGCTGCCGCAGCGCGTGTTGGTTGTCGGCAGTCAGGGCTGGTTTGCAGATGCTGTGACCGATGCCGCAAGCGTGGTTGACGGCCGCGCTGCCTTCGAGTATCCCGGCAATACCGAGCTCTTTGTTGCCTCAGTACGGTGGCTTTGTAACCAAGAAGACCTTATCCGGCGCTCCGCCCAAGCTCAAAGCGTGCCCACCATCGCCGGTGTGACCGAGGGTCAACTCTCGGCCCTGCGGCTGCTGGTCATCGCGGTGATGCCACTGGCGGTCCTCCTGCTCGGGGCGGCGTGGAAGCTGATCAGGGGCTGAATCCACCATCCGTGCACTTTGCCATGCCCCGCATCGCCGCTGCGCTACCCAACGCTGAAAATCTCAAAAAAATACGCAGATCTCTCAGAATTCGCCATTGACTAGGTCGACATTCAGTTACGCTTGAGTTCGCATGCTGCCTGCCACGGATGGCCGGTGCCCCGTGTGCGAGCCCGCTCTGTCAGATTTAGGAACAACAAGATGAAGCTCCTCGCCTTTGCCGTTCTGTCCGCTACTTTCATGCTCGCAGTCCCGGTTGCCATCTGCGCCGTAGCCCCTGTGCCCGCGGTTCTCACCTTGGCGGAGGCAAAGCCAACGCACAAAAGCACGAACAAGGCCAAGCCCGCCAAGAAGCACCAGAAGCACCATAAGCATGCGGGCAAGCACAGCGGCAAGCACCGCAAGGCTACCGCAACTGCAACTTAATGCGTTCTCTGGCCGAGATTCTAACCGATTTCCACAAACCCGCTGATGCGGGTTTTTTTATGATTCGAATTGGAGCTCCTCCATCCCCGCGCAATTGCAACTATGTGCGATCTTCCCTGGCTCGCACAATTTCACGCATCGCCGCCCGCTGCGTGCGCACAATTTGTGCCGGTACCACACTCCGGTCCGCTGCCAGCTCCGCCAGGCTCATCGGCAACCCTGCTCCATAACGGCTCCATCCAAACCGCTGCGCCAGCAGCGTGCGCCAAGCCGGCTTCAGCGCAGCCGCCCCGTCAATCGCCCGCCAATTCGGCTCGGCCAGAAACTGCCACGCATCAATTTCCCGCGACCAGTCACGGAGCCGGGGCGGCTGCATCGCTACTGGCTCAATCGCCGTCGCGCGAATCGGCCTTGCGGCGCTGCTTCCAGCGACCCGCCCGATCTCACCGTTCGGCCGCGCTGCATCATTGATGATCCGATCCCACAGTTTAATCAGCGCACGGTTCATCGCCAGTCCAGCCGGGGCCGCCAGTCGTCCTCCTTTAAACGGATCAAACCTGCGTGCCGCCTCCGCGGTTGCGGCAAACGCCGCATCGGCAAGCATCGCGGCACGCTTGGCATCATGCTCAGTAAGTTCGCTGCCGGTCACAGCCTTGACGGTTTCTAGTAGCAGCCGCCGCTGCGACCGCACCAATTCTGCCCGCAGTCGCGAGGCTGTCAGCAAGCCGGTCAGCACAGCATCAAGTTGCGTTGTGCCCGGATGCAGAACGCTGATCTTTGCCAGCGTCGCCGCGGCAGCCGCAACGCAGTGCCAGGCCGCCGTCGCCAGCACGCGCTCGGCCTTTGGGTCCGGCCAGCCTAGTGCCATCGCAGTGGTCACCATTTCCGCCACCGTTGCATCCGCAGGCTCGCCAAATGCTGCTGGTAGCTTGCCCGCCGCTGCCAGTGCCACGCCGCCAGCCCGCGCGTTTGCGGCTGCTTCCGGCGTGGCCAGCCCACACGCCAGCAGCGATTGCATGACATGCAAATCTGCATCGCGCTGCACGCTGGCAGCGTTGCAGTTCCAAGCCTTGGCTATCTCCGCTGCTCTAATTCCAACGTGCATCGCCCGCCACGCCGTCGCGCAGCGCAAAGCTCTGTCCTTCGGTCCGGTTTGTTCTTGTTTGTCCCTCGCCGTTGCCCGTACCAGCGTTGGCACGGAATGCCCCGTTACCGCCGCGACCGCTCTGGCAGCGCTCGTGCGTGATGCGCCCGCTCCAATTGCAGCCCGCAATGATTCCTTTGCCGCGGTCCGCTCCGCATCGCTCAGCCGCTTCTGCTTGGTGGCCGCCGCGATGCGCTCTGCGTTGGCTCCCACAAATCGCTTTACGGCCGCGCCATGAAATACCACCGCCCACGACCCGTGGCCCCGCCCACCCGCCCGTTTTACGCGACGGCTCAGCAGCCCCGCCCGTCGCATCCGCTCCAGCGTGCGGCGGGAAAGGTTCAACTGTGCGCACACCTGCTCAATGCTCTGCCATTCTGGGCTCATCAGATCATGGGCCTCATACGCCGCGGCTGTGCAAAGTCGTTCCACCAGTGGTCCAAGGTCAGCGAGCACCACCGTGCCCGGCAGCAGCGCGGGCGTGTCAATCTCGGGCCGAAAGCCCGTAATTTGCTGCGCGATAAAGTCTTCCGGATACAGCGAGTCCGGTTCAATGATTGTTGCCAAGTGCTCTGCCCGCTCAATGTGCCTTCGCGCCGCCGCCTTAGGCGCGAAGCGGAGTTGTTCCGCCAGAGCCGTGAGCACCGAACTGGTAAGCAAACGAGAACGGGCCATGTCACTGCGTCGTCCGGAAAGGGAATGCGTAACTTTTAGGGCATCTCGCTGGGCAACCTGCCGGGATGCACGGCCCGGTCCGCAGCAGCAGGGGAGTTTGAAGCGTGCGAAAATTCACCCGCTGGGAGCTCGTGAAACACCGGCTCAATATCCGGACACAGCCCAAGGCCGGAGGCGGCATCTAAAAATCGCGCCACTGCGAGCCGCTCGCGGTGTCCAACGCTGTACCGCAAAAACTCCGTCACATAGCGCCGGGCCAGGTCCGCTGGCCACCGTCGCTGCGAGGCGTACTGCTCGATGATCCAGCTCGTGCGCATGATGTTTCGTCGCCGCTGCCGGTCCAGCACCCGCATCGCGGCTTCTATCGCAGTCCGCTTTGGGCTAAAGGGCTCCACGCTGGCTTTGTGGCACATCCACATGGCGTACACAAACGGCAGCGCCGTCGTCGCGTGCCATGCTTCGCCCAGGTCAAGCTGGTACGGGTAGCGCACCGCCGGTGGGCAGTCCGTCACCACTTTGTCGCCAATCAGCAGCATTGTCTCCGGCCACTCGGTCATCTTGCCGCCGCTGGTCTCCACCCGCTCGCGCGCATCAAAGTCAATCAGTTTCGGCCGCACGTTGTGCAGCGATTCCAGCACCACCTGCGCGAGCGCAACGGAGGTATGCGAATCAGTATCCGCGTGCACCGCCGTCACCTGCTCAAAAGGCACAGTGCTAAACAGCCGCACCGTGAGCGTTGGCCCATCGCAGCCAATCATGCCCACGGGCAAAAAGGCAAGCGGCACAGGGCTCCTGGCAAAGTCAATAACTGATGAAAGTGACACATCAATCTCCCCCGCATGCAGCATGTCCCCCAGCCGGCTTGGCACCGCCGGTACCAATTCCACCTCAGTCCACGCATCAAGCCCCTCCACCAGCGGCAGGGTATTGAGGTACTTGACATAGCCAATCCGGACGCGATGCTTCACGCCCGGAGCATAGCCGAAGCGAAGCTATTGGCCGGGATGGCAGTTCTCCCGTCGTTCCCGCGTGAACCGCTTTTCTTCAGATTCCTGCCCGGACGAACACCCGCGGCCAACCTTGTGGCGGGGTTCCAGCCGCGTAATCGCCGGTGGGCTACTCTTATGCCGCGCAATGCTTCTAGTATATTTGCGCAACGTCCGGTATCTATCCTCCGACCGATCGCGTCTACAGGATGCAGTTCCCATCTGAAGCCAGGATCCCCAATGGCCAAACCCGTTTCCAAGTCCGTCGCCCAATCCCCCGCCAAGTCGCCCGCCAAATCCACGGCAAAGCGCCCTTTCAAGGGCCGCGTGGGTTCACGCAAGGCCGCCGCATCGGCAGCGCCTCTGCTGCATGACCTCAGCGGCTCAAGCGGCAAGTCTGTGCCAGCCATTGGGCAGCACAAGCTGGCAGAACACATTGAAAAGATCCCGGTGACGATTCACCCCACCAGCGGCGACGCGAGCCGCGCGGTGGCTCACGAAATCGCAGAGCTGATTCGCAGTAAGGCTGCCCGTCGGCAGAACGCGGTGCTGGGTCTGGCCACCGGTAGCACGCCGCAGGGGGTGTACGAGGAACTTGTGCGACTGCATCAGCACGAGGGCCTTTCGTTTGCGAACGTCATTACCTTCAACCTAGATGAGTACTGGCCCATGGAGCCCGGCGCGCTGCAAAGCTACCGGCGTTTCATGAAGGAGTACCTCTTTGACCACGTTAATATCAAGCCGGAAAACATCAACGTCCCTGATGGCACGGTGGCCATGGCCGATGTGGATGCGTACTGCCGAGCGTACGAGAAGAAAATTGAAACCGCAGGCGGGATAGACCTGCAGATCCTCGGCATCGGCCGTACCGGGCACGTCGGGTTTAATGAACCGGGCAGCGCCCGCGACAGCCGCACCCGCCTGATCACGCTTGACCACGTGACCCGAATGGATGCTTCGAGCGATTTCTTTGGTGAGTGGAACGTGCCCAGCCGCGCGATCACCATGGGTGTCGGTTCGATTCTGTCCGCCCGCAAGCTGCTGCTCATGGCCTTTGGCGAGCACAAGGCCAACATCGTCAAACGCGCTGTTGAGGGCAACGTCAGCCAGCAGGTCTCCGCCAGCTTCCTGCAAGAGCATCCATCTGCACGCTTCATGCTGGACCCCGCGGCAGCCGCGGAACTCACCCGCATAAAGACCCCTTGGCTACTGGGCAGCGTTCAAGAGTTTGGCCTGACGTGGAACCAGACGCTGACAAAAAAGGCCGTTTTGTGGCTTGCCCGCTCGTTGACCAAGCCGATTCTGAAGCTCACCAACGAGGATTACAACGAGCACGGCCTCCAGCAGCTCGTTTCCACCCGGCACGGTGGTGCGTATGAGATCAACATCGAAGTCTTTGAGTCGCTGCGCCGCACCATCACCGGCTGGCCGGGCGGTCGGCCCAAGAGTAAAGAGACGGCCTTCTCGCGCACGACCGATGTGCACTCAGCCGGGCAGTTCCCCAAGCGCGTCGTGGTGTTCTCACCGCACCCAGATGATGACGTGATCTCGATGGGCGGCACATTCATCCGCCTGTGCGATCAGGGGCACGAGGTGCACGTGGCGTACCAGACCAGCGGCAACATCGCCGTGTGGGATGAAGCCGCGATTCGCCATGCGGACTTTGTCAGCGAGTTCTGCCGTGAGTTCAAACTCGCGGCCAAAGATGTGAAGAAAATCGAGCAGCACGTGGCAAACTTTGTGACGGACAAAGAGCCCGGTGAGGTTGATACCCCGCAGCTTCAGAAGATCAAGGGCCTTATCCGCCGCACCGAGGCGCGGGCCGCCGCCAGATATTCCGGCGTCAAGCCTGAGCGCATCCACTTCTTGGACATGCCCTTTTACGAAACCGGACGCGTCAAGAAAAAGCCACTTTCACAGGCTGATGTTGACATCATCACCAAGCTGCTGCGTGAGATTCAGCCCCATCAGATCTACGCGGCCGGCGACTTGTCCGACCCGCACGGCACGCACCGGGTGTGCCTGGCGGCGATCTTCGCATCGCTGCGTGGCATGGTGCAAGAAAAGTGGATGAAGCAGTGCGATGTCTGGCTCTATCGCGGGGCGTGGGCAGAGTGGGATGCAGATGAGGTTGAGATGGCCGTGCCGCTGGCCCCCAACGAGGTGGCCCGCAAACGCATCGCCATTTTCAAGCACGAAAGCCAGAAAGACAGCGCGCTGTTCCCCGGGCCAAATGACCCGCGCGAGTTCTGGCAGCGGGCGGAGGACCGGAATCGCAACACCGCCGAGCTGTACGACAAGCTTGGCCTGCCTGAGTATCAGGCCGTTGAGGGGTTCGTGCGTTGGAAGGAACTTGATGCAGCGCTGAAACGCAAGAAGTAACCTGCAACACAAGGTTGATTGAGAAACCCGCCAACGTTGGCGGGTTTTTTTTATTGGTGCGGTTGCGAAGCGAGCATGTGGCCGCCGGTTAGGGCTTGCCAGAGGGGGCTGCAAACTTGCGCTTGGGTGCCTTGCCCGAGAGACCGTTGACGTTGCGCAGTGCGATGGTCTGCTGGTCCGCATCGAGCACTGAATACACCTGCCAGAACAGTTTCTTGTTCTGCTCATCGGTCGCGTCACCCTTGGATGCCTCGGCGTGGGCTGCGAAAAACTCTCGCAGCTTTGGCTCCTGCTCACGCGTCACGGTGATGCCCTTCATCAAGTACGAGTAGGCCAACGTACCGGACTTCAGCGAGCGCTGCAGCGAAAGCTCGATCTGCTTGCCCAATGCCGCCGTTCGCTCCGAACCAAGTACCGACAGCCGCGTCTCGGGTTTGCCCTCCGCATTCTTATTGGTCGCCGGATCGCTCAGACGATCCTCGGCAATCGCATCCCAGTAGCCAGTCACCAGCTGCTGAAACGGCCTTTGATACTGTTTCGGAAGCACATCCTGCACCTGCCGCTCCATCGGTGATTCAAGCAGCGAGCTTTGCAGTTTGCCGGTTGCTTCGAGCAGCAACTGTGCCTGGTCAACCTTGTCCGTCCCTGCAAAGGCGGTCCCCAGCTTTGTCAGCAGATCAATGTTGTTCTCGACAAACGCATCGATCTTGGCGGCCCGCTTTGCGATGACCTGCTCTGCCGGTGCAATGTCGGCCTTGCTGAGCGAGAATACCCGTGTGATCCTTTGGAGTGCCGCGGATTCCAGCGAAATCTCAAGCCTGCGAACGTGCCCGGCAAGGTCACGCTCAACCAGGGTTAGCGTTGAAGCATCCATCGTGCCGCGGGCGTCGGATATTTGAGCTTCGGCGGCTTCGGCAGCGCTTGTACCTTTGGTAGCAGGGGGGGGCGATGCCGGCCGACTGTCCTGCCGCGGCCCGCCAAGGCCGGGTGCTCCGTTGTCGGGCTGGGGTGAACCTGGAATCCGGGTAGCAGGGTCGCTCCCGCTCGCAGCCGTGAGGGCGGAGAGCGAAAGGACTCCTGAAAGCACAACACTGAGCCAAAGTAAAGTGCCAACTCCGTGACTTGCGTTCATGCTGCGGTCTCCAGTGCCAAGTTATTGGCGTTCCAGGCCGGCTGGTTGCAGTTTGGCAGTTCACCGGGCGGTCCGCCCCGAAGCAGGGCCATGGCCGTCTCCTCTGCCGCGAAAACCTCAGCAACCCGCGGTGAAGGCGTTGATGAAGGCAATGAAGTCATCGCCATCAATCGTGCCATCCAAGTTTACATCCGCCGCTGCATCAAGGCCAATATCGCCTACACCAAAGGAGTTGACAAAGGCAACAAAGTCTGTGCCGTCCACAATCCCATCAGGTACGACATCGGCTAGGCACGCCGGCGCCGGGTCCGCCGGAAGGAATACCAGCCCGGCTAGGCCAGTCCAGGTCGTGCTTGTGCCGCCTGCATTGCCACTGGCGGTCGTCGGGCCGATGGGGACCAAGTCACCAAGGTTAAAATCAAACCGGTAGAGCCGGTTGGAGCTTCCAAAGTCACCATCGGCAATGAGCAGCGTGCCGTCTGGGGCGAATGCCATGCCCGCGCACGTGCCCATGGTTACCGTGGTGTTCCACTGCTGGACCAAGGTGGCGATGGCGGTGGAGGGATCAAGTTTGTACAGCCGCGCCGGGCCGGTGATGCCGGGGTATGTGGTGTCCAGCACAAAGAGTTCGCCCCTGGCGTTAAACGCCATCGCGCTGATGTCAAAGGCGGGCCCGGTGCCCGGCAGAACCGGCACTGAGGGCGGCACTGCGATGTCAGAAACAAGCGTGCCCAGCCCGGTCGTTTTATCAATCGTAAAGAGTCGGGCCGCAGTCACACGCGTGCTGACACCCCACAGTTGGCCGGTGATCGGGTGGAAGGCGATGTCGCCTTCATTGACCGCCAGCGGATCGGTGTTCGAGGTGCGTGCAGGGTCAAGCTGGCCCACGCGTGTGGCATGGCCATCCGCCGGATTCACGGTAAACAACAGATTCTTGCCAGTTACGCCGCTCACGTTGTTGATGCGACCGAGTTGGTCGGTGAGCCCATACATCGTGTGCGGCGGGGCAGGGTCTATGGCGATGCCAACACAGAAATTGACGTTGATTGCTCGCGGGTTGGTGCAGGCGCCCGAGGCAGGATCTACATCATAAAGCTTCGGACCGAAGCCGTTGGTTTGACTGCCGGTCCGGTACATCACCCCGTACAACTGCTGGGCCTGGACAGTACTGGCCAGTGCCACGCCGCTCGCAGCAATGAGCAGGCGGACAATTGTGCTAGGGCGAACTATTCGGGGGAACCTGGTCATTTTGTTACTCATTGTGATGCTCGCAGTTCCACATCCCTAACTCGATGGGGAGTATACCGCCCTTGACTTTCCGACAACCAATAACCTGCGGCACCAGTGCGGTTGCATTGGCCAAGAGTTCTTGGCGGGTAGCCGTGGTCGAGGGTTTACGACGTTGCTCCCCGTCAACCCGCGGCCTCAAAATCAGCGTTTGGACGTTATCAGACGCTACCTGCAGAGTCAGTTCAGGAAGTGTTCCGCCTCCATGCACGCATCGCTCTGGGAGTTTAGTTCGAGGATTCATCCTCGCGTTTCGGTCGCACGGCGGATTTTGGCAACCGTCAGGCGCACATTCATTTCCGTCGCGGCCGTCACAAACGCCAGGTTTTTGCTGTTGCGTTCGTCAGCAACGTTCTTGACCTGCACCGCCGCAGGCCGGATGCCCTGAATCACCGTGGTAAGGTTGCCCAACTGCACATTGTCGGTCGCCCCCATCACCGCACCGCAGGCGGAGTGACCAACGACCAGAATCAGCTATGAGCCTGCCACCTTCGCTGCAAACTCCATACTGCCGAGAATATCGGCTTGCACACAGTTGCTGGTGATGTGCGGAGCGAAGATATCGCCCAAGCCTCGGTCAAAGACGATTTCAGGTGCCGACCGCGAGTCAATGCACAAATGCACGATTGCAAACCAGAACCTGGCCAAGTGAGGTCGTGGCAACCTAGGTGGGGTGATCGCGTTGCATGCTGGTACCTGCGACAATGCCGTTGTTACCGTCAACCAATCGGACCAAGGCCTGATCGGCCGTCGTCGCAACCTGCTGGGCCTGCGTAATTGTTGCCGTCTCACCCGAGCCGGAGCCCGAGTGCGGGCAGCCGGCAAGGTTGGCGATGGAAGCCGTGACGATTGCAACCGCGGCAACGGAACACGCTGATTTCATCATAATGTTCTCGTTCAGGGGAACGTCCGAACGGAGAGCGACAGGTCCAGCCCACATGAGTCATGAACATCAACCAGCCCTCAAGGCGACTCTCGCTCGGCAAAGGGCACGCAGTGGTTCTAGTGTTATCGGCCTCAGGTATCCGCTTTTCTCCGCAAAGTACCCACGTTTGCTCGCCTCCAACCCCGCAGCCCCTCCCAACAGTTACCCGTGATCGATCTGGACAACAACGCGACAACGAAGCCCCATCCTCTGGTCGTCTCGGCGATGGTCGCTGCGATGGAGCAAAGTTGGCATAACCCTTCATCAATCCACCGGGCCGGACAGGAAGCCAAACGAAAAATCGAACTCGCCCGTGCCCAAGTCGCCGCACTCATTGGTGTGGCCGCGAAAACAATCGTGTTTACTTCCGGTGGCACCGAATCAATCGACCTTGCCATTCGCGGTGCCCTCGGTGCAGCGATGCGCGGGCGAGATTCCAAAGTGCGCGGTCCATTGAACATCGTCACAACTCCTCTAGAGCACTCGGCGGTGCGACAGCTCGTTGATGAGCTTTCTCAGGAGCGATTCATCACGGCCGAAGCTCAGTTGCGGCTGTGCCCGGTTCGTCGTGACGGCACCATCGATGCAGCAGCGGTGCTTGACCTGGTCGATGACGCCACCGCCATCGTCAGTGTGCAGTGGTGCAACAACGAGACCGGGGCCATCATGCCGGTGGCCGAGATCGCTGCAGCATGCCGCCGCCGTGGTGTGCCGTTTCATTGTGATGCCACACAGTGGGTCGGCAAAATGCCAACTCGCATCTCGCCGGCCAATCCTGATCCGGCCAACGCCGGGCCCCAAAGCCAGCTGTGCGAGCCGGATTTTCTGAGTTTCTCGCCGCACAAGTTTCATGGTCCAAAGGGCGTGGGCGTGTTGTACTGTCGCCCCGGCGCCCGTTTCATGCCGCGGCTGCTGGGCACCCAAGAACTGGGCCGCCGGGGCGGCACCGAGAATGTGTCCGGCATCATCGGCTGCGGGGTGGCCTGCGAGCTCGCCGGGTCGTGGCTCGCCAATGGGGCCGACCGCCAGCGTCTCGCAGCCCTGCGCGATCGGTTTGAGCAGGCAATCATCGATGCGGTCGCAGCAAGAAAGTGCCTGCGTGAGACACCGGTCATCAACGGCCCGCGTGATGCACGACGCCTCTGGAATGTGACCAACATTGCCTTCCCCGCCCTCGAGGCCGAGGCCCTGCTGCTCGCCCTCAGCGAGAAACGCATCTGCGCATCCGCCGGTGCGGCGTGCAGTTCGGGTTCGCTGGATCCATCACCGGTGCTGCTTGCCATGGGTGTGCTGCGATCGCTTGCGCATGGTTCAATCCGCTTTTCACTATCGCGCGAGTCCATCGAGTCTGAGGTCATGGACGCCGTCGAACCAATCGCTGCCTGCGTGCAGCGTGTGGCAGAATCAGGAATGTGATGCGGCGACATCCAGAATCAATTTGGCCCGAAGAACTCCTAAACGCCTGAGAGTTGGTCTGGTGCCCGGCTCTCAGACGATTCCAAGCCGCGTCTAGGTCCGAGAACCATTCAGCAACCGTGGGTACTTCACCCCAACCCCGCTTCACGATTTCGCATTGCGACACCGTGGCTTTGCCGGGCTCACGATATCCCGGTTGGTGTTCCGATACTCTCCCTGCGGGCCTGTCCCTGCGCAGAAGGTGCGCCGCAGAGCCCGCAGTTCGTCGTCCTCTCGCGCTGGCCAGCACGTTCCGTGTCTAGAGAATTATAGTTCCTATTTCAATTGTCTACTTCAACGACCCAACCCGCCCCCGCTCCAGCAAAGAAGCCAACCAGCGCCGCTGCGTCCGCTCCAATCCCAGCTGCGCCGCCAACGCCAGATTACAAAGCGGCCTGGCCCATCCTGCTCCTGCTCGCATCAACCGGTGTGCTGGGGGCCGGTCTTGTATACGGTCTCGCCCGCGCGCCCAAGGAAGATCCGGCCGCCCCATTGGTGGCAATTCGGCAGCTCGTGCAAGCCGGTGAGCACGAGCAGGCAATTACTGAGCTGAACTCGAAGCTGGTGCCGCCGCTACAAAAAGGGCTGCTAAATCACGAGCAGGAGATTGAGTTTTTCCTCCTGCGGGCCCGCTCGCTGGCCGAGGGCCAAAGCAAGCTGGGCTTAAGTGTGCCCGAGAATCATCGGGCAATCTTGGCCGACTACACCCAAGCCCGCAAGCTCAAGGCCGAGATTGATGATGCTGATGTTTCGCGGATTGCCACAGCACACGTTGAACTGGGACAGATGGACCAAGCGCTCGCCGAAGCAAAGGCGCTCTCTGCAAACGCCTGGCCGCTTCGGTCTGCAGTCCTAAAAACTGTTGCCCAGCGCAACTTAAAAGCCCGCAAAGTCAACTTCGAGCAGACACTCGGTGTCCTCTCTGAACTTGAAACCTCCCCCAAGTCCAGCCCCACTGACAGAGTCTGGGCCTTGATCCGCCAGGCAGAGCTGCGACTTGCCATGGACTTTCACGATGAGGCCATCACACGGCTTCTTCGTGCGATCCCCATGCTCGATGAGGTTGACCCGCAGCGCAGGGCCGAGCTACTCCGGCTCCTAGGCAAAGCCTACTTCGAAGTTGGCCGCACCGAAGAGGCAATGATTCAGTTGCAGGCTTCGCTGGCTGGGCTGGCCGCATCCGACAGCGGTCGCGATGAGGCTGAACTGCTCATCGGCCGACTGCTGCAGACTCAGGGCCGCCACGAAGAGGCCGCCCAGCGCATGACTCAGCTCATCGGTGCATCAGCCGAGGGCGGCTCACTGGGCGCCGGCGGGCCCATCATCGCCCGAGCCCGATTCACCCTTGCTGAGTCCACCTCGGCGCTTGGTGAAGATCTCGATGCCGCACGCCATTACGAGGCCGTGATTGACATCATGCGTGGTAACGCCGCCGAGCGTGAGTTTTCGCTAACAACCGTCGGCCACGCCCTGCTGACACGCGCAACCGACCGCGCTGGCCGCGACCAGCACCAAGTCGCCCTGATGTACGCTGATCTTTCTCGAAAAGCCTTCATCGCCGCCAGCGTGCCGGTCGAAAAACCCAAGTCCGCCGCTGAGCCCGAATCCTCTGGCGCGGGCCACGGAGATGGTCAAGGTGGAGGCCACGATTCTGCGCTGGCTGCGGAGGCAGCGCCCGCAGCCCACGGTGGGCCCGCACCCGCCGAGCACGGCGACTCGCACGCAAAGGCCCAGCCCGCCGCGCACGGCGCAACCACAGCGCATGAGCCGGCCGATGATGGTGCCGAAGCCACCCACGGTGCAGAAAGCTCCGCCGGCCTTCGGGTCACGAGCAAGCAAGGTGTGCCCGCGGCCGTGTTCGTAGCATCCGCTGATGCACACCGCCATATTGCTGAAATGACGCTGGCCGAAGCCCGTCAGAGCGAGGCGGGCCTGCTCCGGGTCGATCAGATCTCCCCGGCCAGTGCCACCGAAGTCAAGCGGCACTATCTCGATGCCGGGACCGATTATCGTGAGCATGCCGGTATGCTCGTTGCCGCTGATCCGGCCGCATCGGCGAGCTCCCTTTGGATGGCCGCCGATTGCTACGACCTCGCCGGTGATCGCGACGCCGCCCGTGACGCGTTTCAAAGTTACTCAACCAGCGCTGCCGACAACGACCCCCGCAAGCCAGAGGCGCGCTACCGCCTTGCGCAGGTGCTCCAGGCTCAAGGTGAGCTCGCTGCCGCCGCGGCCCAGTACCGCAATGTCATGGAGAATCGCAACTCGGGTGATTCCGGTGGTTCCGGCACTGGACTCATCGCCGACCGCTCGCTGGTACCGCTGGCCCGCTGCCTGCTTGATGACAAAGACCCTGCCAACGACGGTGAGGCAGAGACCCTGCTGCGAACCGTCCTGTCCGGTGCCACCTTCTCGCCCGATGCTGCCGAGTACCGCGAGGCCTTAGTTGAGCTTGGCGAGCATCTCCACCGCACCGCCCGCTTCGCCGAGGCTGCAAGCTCGCTGGAAGAGGCCCGTAAACGCTACCCCGAATCCGATGAAGCTGTCCGGGTGAACTTCAAACTCGCGGATTGTTACCGCCAGTCCGCGGCCCAGATCAGCGATGAACTAAAGGCCGCCCTTCCGCAGGACCGTCGCGACCAACTCCTCCAGCTCCGCCAAAGTCGCCTCATGCAGGCCGGTGAACTCTTTGGCCAAGTGGGCCGCACCTTGGCCGCCCGCGATGTCAAGCACACCACACAGCTTGATCGTGTCATGCAGCGAAATGCAGCCTTCTACCAGGCCGATGCCGCCTACGACCTGGGCGATGATGACTCAGCCATAAAGCTTTACGATGCCGCCGCACAGCGATTCTCCACCGATCCGGCCTCGCTTCTGGCCCGGGTGCAGATTGTTAGTTGCTATCTGCGCCAGGGCAAAGCCGCCGAGGCCGCCGCTGCGAACCTGCGTGCCAAGCGACAGCTCGCCGGCATTCCCACCGGCGCGTTTGACCAGCCCGACATGCCCATGACCCGCAAGCACTGGGAACGTTGGCTGGCCGCCGACACCCAGCTTCGCGCAGACGCTCAGCCGCCTTGATCGTTTCGCCCCCGGTCCGAGCTATTGCCATAGAAAAAGTAGACCACACCATGCCACCAAACCCGCCGGCGGAGCCGACGATTCAGGTAAAAATGAGCACCAAACCCACCGCGCCAGGGCACGATACCAAATCACTCTCGGCCCGTTTGGTCAGACTGATGACCGAGCAGCTTTCAGTTGCCCAGAGCCTCGATGCCGCAAGCCGCATGCAAAGCGAGGCGATTCTCGCCCGCCAGCAAGATGAAGTCGATGCCCTGCTCGATGAGCGCACCCGGCTCATCACCACCATGCACGCCGCCGCCGACGAGATCACCGCCATCGTACATGCCCTTACCGGCAATCCTCCGGTGCGTCCAACCACCGGCGCATCACGCGCTGAGCTAATCAGCGCCGCCTCCGCTGAGCTGCGCGAACCCCTCTCCGCGTGCATCACCCAGCTCGATGCCGTGCTGGTGCAAATCCAGCAGCGCGATGCCGCTGATGTGCGCACACTCGCGGCACACCGAGACGATGTCGCCCGCGAGATGGCGATGGTCTCAACAACCAACCGCGCCGCCGCGGCGTACAACGCCCCACCGGTAACCCCCGGAACGGTGTTTCAAGACCGACAAGGCTGAATTTCGCCCCATAGCCCTATAGCCCTACAGCCCCATAGCCCCGCCGCCCCATCGTTTAGCGAAGCGCGATGTCCAACAAACCTCCCATGCCCAATCTTCCGCCGCTGATTACCGATGCGCTGAGCAACCAAGACAGCACTGCACAGGCTGCCCAGGCTGCGCAGGCCCAGTCTGCACCCTCGATGTCACCCGCTGAACTTGCCGCCCTCATCGAAGCATTTAACGATGTAACCACAAAGCTCACCCGCACGCATGAGCAGTTGCAGGCCGAGATCATCACACTCCGTAGCCAATTGTGCGATGCACAGGCCCAGGCCGAGCGTGCCCGCCATCTCGCGCTGCTCGGTGAAATGGCCGCCGGCATCGCCCATGAGGTGCGTAACCCGCTGGGCAGCATCCGGCTCTACGCCAGAATGCTGCGTGAGGATTTGCGTGAGCAGCCCGGCCCGTTGTCGATCGCCGAAAAAATTGACCGCTCAGTGCTCCGGCTTGAGCACGTCGTAGGTGATGTGCTCACGTTCTCTCGAAAAATCCAGGCCACTGCAGTCACCTTTGATGCCAGCGAACTGCTCGAAGCCGCCGCCGAGACCGCTCGGTTTGATGGCCCCATCTGGGAGGCTGTTCAAGTTGAGATCAAGCCGACCACCTCGGTGCTGACCGGCGACCCTGACATGCTGCGTCAAGCCTTAGTCAACGTCATCCGCAACGCCGCGGAGGCAATGTCCGAGCACAAAGTCCAAGTTCGCCGGATTGAGCTCTCCGTAGCAAGCCGCAAAGTGCGTGATGAAACTGGCGCTGCCAAGGACATGCTTGCGGTCTGCATTGCAGATTCCGGACCGGGAATACCCGAGGCCGTACTCCCCCGTCTCTTTGAGCCGTTTTTCACCACACGGTCTGATGGCACAGGCCTTGGGCTTGCCATCGTCCATCGAATTGTTGATGCCCACGGGGGGCGAATCACCGCACGCAACGGTGCGGGGAGCGACACATCGGCCCGGCAGACAGGACTTTCGCAGACTGGGGCGATCTTTGAGATTCTGCTCCCGGCTTGTCGCGAGGTTGCTATTTCCTAGGCCTGTAGTCCCTAAGTTGCTAAGCACCGCCGCCGCAGGCACTAGACTTACACCATGAGCGGGTTTTTTGGTGCCATATTAAATGATGGATCTTTGCTGGGCGGTATTGTGCTGCTGCTGGCTCCGCTTCTCGTGGCGGCCGGGGTTGCATTGGCCATAATCGGTGCCCGCGGCAGATTCCGATCTACCCGCGCAAGTTGCCGCGGCTGCGGGTTTGATCTCTCCGGCTCAATGTGCTTGCCCGTAAGCAAACCAGCATCGTCGCTGGCACAGGCGGATGCGTCCGTGGCGGCGTTACCGAATGTGGCAGCCAGCGAGCTGGCCACCGCCCCCGCGCCCGGGTCCAGTCCCTCGCCAACCTCTGGCCCGTCTGCGGTGCGCATCGGTCCGGAGCTCTCATCCCTCTTCCCGCCAAAGTGCCCTGAGTGTGGCGTCACCCTGGCCCGTCCCGGTGCCATCCTCCCCGGTGAACTGCGGCGGCGTCCGTTCATGTTCAGCAGCGGAGTCGTCATGGCCCTGCTGGGCTGCACACCCATCATTTGGGCCGGTGCGCAATCACTGACTCTGGTAAACTGGAACCACTATCGCACGATCTCGGCATTGCTAAGCGCTGCGGAATCCGGTGACACCGTTGCCACTCGCGAGCTGCAAAACCGCTGTGCCGGCGGGCTCAAGGACAATGCACTCACCTCTGAAGTTCTGCGCATTTATTCCAAGCTACTCAGTACTATCGCCACGATAGAGTCAACTCCGGGCGCCTCCGCCACCGCGGCGGCCAGTTTGGCCCAGCTTGCCGCGATTGACGGGCTCCTCACCTCACTGGCCAACAGTGGTCAAATCTCCTCGCAGCAGTACGTTGATCTGCTCCCCCTTGTAGCCCCAGTCCAGGATTGGAAGATTGCCAGCACTACTGCCCATCGCAGTTCGGGCTGGCTCAACTCGCAGGTATCCGCTTCACCCAGAACCGTTGGCACAATGTTCGGTTCAAGGTTTCAGGCCCAGGTCAAGCCTACAAAAATCGTCGCGGTCGATGCAGAAGGCCTCGAGTACGATCTGTCGAGTGTCGGTGGCATGGCGTATTTCTACCCGCAAAACGGCGGAAACGGAGCACTCGGCATCCGTCACCGACTTAAGCCCGGACCTTACACCATCAAGTCTGATTTCCGGCGCACGTTCACCTCGCTGTCACCGGCGTATACGGATACCTTCAGCGCCCAAGGTGCATTGCTGGTCATCGGAGACAGCGACATCACCGTCACCGTTCGCACCGACCGCGATACCGGGCAGGCTATCGTCGACCGGCTCAAGATCCACGAGATCGGCATTGTGACCGGCTACAGCAACGACAAGCAAATTGGGCTGATGTTCACCGCCGCCGGGTTGCCCAGCGACTGGTCTTTCATCGCCATTATCCAGCAGGGAAACCGCAAGTACACACTCGGCCCAATCGCAGTGCCAAGAGAAAACACCGGCGTTCTGACCGTGCTGTCATCGACCGACCTTCTCTTTGGCTCGCTCAAAGGGTTTACTGATGAGCCGGTGGATCTGATCTTAAAGCCCGGTGGTCGCAAGCACCCTTGGAATAAGACAACGGTTGATCTTTGGCAGGGCACCATCACCATCCCAAACCTCAAGGTGGCAAAACCCCGAGCCTACGACGATTGGCCGCAGATCGATACCGTTCCACCCACGTTCTTTGACCGTGCAAGCGTTGTCGTTCAGACCGACACCGAAAAACCTCCAGAAATCCCGGCCGAAGTCGAGAAGTAACTGGTAATCGCCCTGCCGCGAAACAGTGTTCACGCCGCCGCAGGTGGTTCCCGGGCTCCGGCCCCGGGCCGTCTCAGTCCTTCGCGATTGGTCCTTCTGTTGCTCGGTTCATTCCAAGCCATCTTGGCCTACGAATCTTTCAAAAGCTCAGCGTCCGCTTGAAGTATTCCAGGTTCATCGCCTTCTTGGCCATGGCCAGTGTTTCTTCCGCAACTGCGTTGGCCTTGCGCGTGTGAACCTTCAGCAGGTCCACCATCATCGCTTCACCCTCCGGCGTCTCCAGCTTGGTGCGCCGGGCGCGCATCGGCTCCAGCAAAGCGTTGATCACATCGGTCAGCTCCGCCTTGATGTGCCCATCGCCGATGTTGTCGCCGCGAACATACTTGTCCCGCAGTTCTGCCGCCCGCGCTTCCGGCAAGAATGCATCGCAGTACTGCATCAGTACGTTGTCACCCTTGCCCGGCTCAGTCGGGCTTTGCCGCCCGGTAAAGATCTTGCCCACCTTCTTCTTCACCTCGCTGGGCGAATCAAACAAGAAAATCGCGTTGCCCAGCGACTTACTCATCTTATTGACTCCGTCAATACCCACAAGCCGCGGCACCCTGCCGATCTTGGCCTTGGGCACCGGAAACACCCCACCCGCGGCCACGTGCTCACTTGGCGGCACACGGTTGCCCACCTTGCAATACACCTGATTAAACTTGCCCGCCACAGCGCGGCACATCTCAATATGTGCCTCCTGGTCTTCACCCACCGGTACCAGTTCCGGTCGGAAGGCCAGAATGTCGGCACACTGTCCCACGGCGTACATCGGAAAGCCGAAGCTGTACGTGTCACCCAGATTCTTCAGCTCAATTTCCGTTTTGATCGTCGGATTGCCCATCACCCGATTAAACGGCAGCAGCATCGCAAAGAACCACGTCAGTTCCGCGATCGCCGGAATCTCCGTCTGCAGCACAATCGTGCTCCGTTCCGGGTCAATCCCCGCGGCGAGCCAATCCCGCAAAATTCCCATCGTGTTGGCACGAATCCGGTCAGGCTCTTCCGCTAGCGTGGTATACGCGTGCATGTTTGCCAGCAGAAAAAAGCAGTCATAGTCATCCTGCAGTTTTACTCTGTTCTCAAGCGAGCCAACCCAATGCCCCAAGTGCAGCCCAGTGTGGGTCGGCGTGTCACCAGTCAGGATACGAGGACGAGCAGTGGGGGGCATGCCGCAGGATAGTCGCCGATGGCCCGCGCGATCGCTGGTATTCTTTGCTGCTGGGCACCGCCAGCGAGAAATTCAAAGCCGCACTGCTCCTGTTGCCTCCCTCCGGCCCACCGCCTTTCACTGGCAACTAGCGAGCTCCTCTCCTGCCTTCGCTTTGATTCTGGTGCGATTGATTTTGTGCAGTGTATTTTCCGCGTCCGGTCCAATCCCCTCACGCACTCCGCCGCATCGTCAGTGGCTCCGCTGGCGGCTTCACAGCGTCAGTCGCCCGCACCGGCGTCTCCGCTTCCACCAGTGGTTTGTTCCATTTACTCTCGCCCCAAATCGTGAGCTTGGGTGCCGCGGCCGCCGCTGGCTCCTCCAGCGGCTCAAACGGCACGTACACCCTGCCCGATGTGGCATCGCCCGCCCGCGCTGCGCGTTCCGCATCGGCCGCATCCCACATTGGCCCCGGTGAAAGTGTCGCCACCAGGCACGCAACTTCTCGGCTCGCATCAGGCCCCGCCTCGCTTAAGTTCTGCTGAGCCAAAGCCTCGCGCACGATGCGACCGTTCTTGCCTTCTGCGATCAGTTTCACTGTCCGTTGCCCGTCGGCAACCAGCCTCAGCACCGCCAGCCGGGCGGCGGCCATTCCCGTCAGGCGTGCCCAGCCAGCAGGATTCAGTGGTGTGCGCTTCTGCCTCGTCGCGGCCCGCACCGCAAGCCAAACTCCTCGAACATACCCACGCAAAGACTTTTCCTTCACCGCAATTCGTGCATAGCGACCGAGCGGTTCAGCAATCGCCCCCATCAGTTCCCCGGCCGGCGCGTGCCGCAGCGCAAAGAGAATGTTGTTTCGCACCAGTCGCTCCAGGATCATGTTCATGTCCCGGTTGCCGGCAACCTTGCGATGCATCACGGTAAACCGCCGATCAAGTACCGTCCTGTACCCCGCCGCGATAATCTTCGCCGCGAGGTCATACTCCTCAACGTAGTACCCAAAGTCCTCGTCGTAACCGCCCAGCTTGGTGAACACGCTACGCCGCAGGGCAACCCCGCAGCCCACAAACACCTCCGGCAATCCTCCCGTCTCTCTGCGGACGGTGCCTGCAGGTGATGGCAGAAAAATCTCCGCCGCGACCGCTGCCACATCATCGCTCACACTGTTGATCACCGCAGCAAAATCAAGCGAAGTCGGTGCGGAGTCGTCATCGAGCATAACAAGCCAGCGGCAGCGGCTGTCGGCCGCTTCGGCGGCGGTGTTGCGTGCCGCGGCCCCGTAGTTCTCATCGAGGTGAATCACCCGCACGCACACCCGGTCGCCCGCCTCACCCAACGCCTCTTCCGCTACGGCGTGCGTCACAGGGTCTTCCGAGGCGTTGTCGGCAATCACCACCTGCGCAAGCGGCGCATCAGCAGCGCTGTGCAACCGGCCGATCTGCCGCAGAGTAATCAGCAGTTCATCGGTGCGGTTTCGAGTTGGGATGATGTAGCTGAACATGCTTTATTCCGACCGTCCGAAGAGCGCATCGCTTTCAATTCCTGCCCTAGCCCTTCATAATCCTTCATAGTCCTTCATAGTCCTTCATAGTCCTTCATAGTCCGTCACAGTCCATCATCGTCCGTCAGCCCGCAGCCGCAACCCCCCGAGGGTTGGTTGTCATCGCCAGTCGTGGTGGCACCAGCCTGCTTGTAGCAGCCAGCAAATCGCCCGAAGCAAGCGCCGGGTTGCCTAGCCTCCCGGCGTGCACCGCTGCCGCCAGTGAGCCAATCACCGCCGCCATAAGCATGTCGCCGCCGGTAGCAAGCGAAAGCGTCGCCGCGGCCAGCATCGCATCGCCGCACCCCAGCGGGTCCAGCGGCATAGTTCCGAGCGATGGCACATGCTCAGTGCTGATGCGGGATTTGAACTCTCCATCCTCGCTCACACCGCCAATGGCCATTTTCAGAGACGTCACCGATGCGTCCGCAACCGGTGTCTGTGTACAGGCGACGCAGCCCTCAGGGCCAAGCTTCAAAATCGCCCCGCGCGAAGCCGTCGTCGACAGCAGATGCCATGCCAGCGCCGACAGCCCCGCATCGTAACAACGAAGCGCATCGCGGGCTTCTTGCTCGCCGGGTGTCAGTAAATCCGCATTGGTAAACGCCGAAAGGTTGCCCCGGCGACCGGAGATGTCGCCGGCAAGCACCCCCGTTTTTTCCCTCAAAGCGCGGCACAGTCGCGTAATCAGCGGAGACGACAAGAAGCCATTGCCAAAGTCAGCGATGATGACCGCATCCACCCCGCCGGCGGTAATCTCACAGGCCGTACCCAAAATGCTGTCCTGCACCGCCGCATCCAGAACAATCGGCGACAACACATTGAGCTTCATAACCTTCTGCTGTCCAACCAGAAATCGCTGCTTCTCGGCCAGTTCTCCGCTCAGTGTGACGGACTCAACCGCTATCGCATCCGCTGTGAGCCGTTGGTGCATCGCCTCCCCGCCAGAGCTCTGAGGCAAGCCCGTAAGCAGTGAAACCTGCGCACCCAGATGCCGCAGATGCCGAGCAATGACGGCCGCGCCGCCGTCGTACATCGTTCTCCCGACCGGTCGGAGTGTCATCACCGGTGATTCGGCCGCGACCTCGGGTTGGTCGCAATGAACATATGTGTCCAGAATCGACTCGCCGATTACCAGTACCCGCTTGTTGCGAAACCCATCGATCGTGCGCTGCAGGTTTGCTCGGCTGAGTCGTTCATCAGCCGCCAGATGGCTGATCCGGGCATGAAACGGGTCCATCGCCCGTTCCAGCGTCCCGATGAGCGCGGTTGATGAGAATACCACATCGCCAGAAGTGAACACCACGCGGCCGCCCGCGGCCTCAACAATGCGACGCTCTTGCGCAAACCGTGGGTCGCTGTTGGTCTCGTACTCCTTACCCTTGACAAACACATCAGGCCTCACCCGCGCAAGCAGTTCCGAGGCGGTATCGTGCCGATCAATCAGCACCAGATCCACACAGTCAAGCTCCGCCAGGTTCTCCGCTCGCAGGTGCTCCGGAATCAGCGGCTTGCCGCCCCGCTTGCCGAATGTCTCGTCGCTGGTGATTGACACAAGCAGCAAATCGCCCTGCGCTCTTGCCTGACGGAGGTGACGAATGTGACCCGGATGGACAATGTCAAAGCAGCCGTGGCAGTGCACGATCTTCAGCCCCATCGCTCCACACTGGCGGCGCTTTGCCAGCAAGTCATCAAGCTGCACGATCTTGCGGGCAGCCCGTGATACCGGAGTCGGCCGACTTGTCCGCTCAGTGCTGCCGCCAGTACCGCGCTCGCTCGAATTATCATGAAACGGATGCTCCGGCATCTCCGGTGTATCGGCCGCACTCGCCATCCGCCCCGAGTCTTCTTGACCAGCGTCACACAGGTGGGGTGATCACCCATCAGCATTCTCTACTGGACGATGCGGAGTCATGGCGATGAACAAGCGTGACCGCCGCCATGCAAACCTCGCTGTCTTCACCTTCGGTGTCTACCCAGTTGCGTCAGGCCGCACTTGCCGCAGCCAAAGCAGGCAGCGCAGAAACCGCGCTGCCGCTTCTGCTCGATGTTTGCGCTGCCACCCCAGCAGATTCAGAGTGCCAGCTCCATCTCGCCGCAAGCCTGGCCAGGCTCGGCTTCGGCTCTCCTTGTCTCGCCGTGCTCGCCAAGTTACCCCCTTCACCGCTGCGCGAGCAAGTCGCCCGCGTCGCCGCAACCTGTCGCACCCCGCCGCTGGCAATACCCCTCCGGCAAAGCCGGGCCCGTGCCTGCGCTGCTCGGCTGCAAGCGTGCGTTTCGCCCGATGTTGCCACAGATTCATTCGCTATTTTCAGCGAACTTGTCCACAGATGCGAGTTGCTGATTGGTGCAAACAACCGCGAGTTGCTATGGCTACCGCCAGAAACGGCGTCAGAACCCACAAGCCCACCACAGTGCCCAGCCGTGCGAACAACATTGCTCGGTCTGCCAGCTGATGCAGCACCCGCAGTTGCCGCTACTGCTGATCAGGCAGTACTCCTCGCAGCGAACTGGCCCGCACTTGCAGCCGCTCTCGCCACGCCCTCTCCGCTGCCGATTGGTTGGGGACCCGGCTACCAGCGCCGCGTCCACATACTGACTGCCGGTACAACAACCCAACTGCTCACCGCGCTCCTGCTCACGTGTGGTGGTGATGCAAGCCTCGACAACGCCCACACTGCCCGCCCCATCCCGGCCGCGCAGTTGCGCTTGCATGCTGGCCCCACCGCTTTGGACACACTGTCCGACTGGTACTCACAGCATCTCCACCTTCGCTTGGCCGGTCCCATCATCCCCGTTGCTTCGCCACTCGCATCCGGCTTCGCACCCACGCTCCGGCTCGCAGCTGTGCAGTCTGCCGTGCAGATGGTGCTCGATCAGCAGCGAGCCCTCGTGACCTCGCTCAGTAAGCAGCTTGGCATCGGCGTTACCAGCACCGTCGCAACCAGCCCGGCTTCCATGGTCACCCGCGCGCCCCTCGAACCTGCCACCGACCATCAGACCGCTCAAAAACGTCTGCTGATTATCACCACCCGATACTCCACTTTCATGCAGCATTCTGCAAAGGACCTTGCCGCGGCCTTCACCGCCAGCGGCCACACCGCCGAGGTACTCCTAGAAGATGATGATCACAGCGTCTTCGCCTCCCCAGCGATCCTCTCCGCTCAGCTTCGCATCAAGCCCGATGCCGTGGTGATGATCAACTACACACGCTCGGCAGTCTCTGATTCCGTTCCTGCCTCCACACCCATCGTCACGTGGGTTCAAGATGCGCTCGGCCATCTCTTTGATGAGCGCTCCGGCAGCGCCGTCGGTCCGCGTGACCTTGTTGTTGGCCACGTGTACCACGACCTCATCGCCCGGTTCGGTTTCCCCGCGAATCGCGTCCTGCAAACCCCGGTCCTGATCAACCCCGCAAAGTTCGCAGGACCGCATGATCCTGACCTCCTTGCCAAACACCGCTGCGATATCGCCTACGTCTCTCACCAAAGCCAAACCCCTGAGCAGTTGTGCGCAAAGTTACAGGCAGAAGTTGGCGATGCCGCGGGCGGCCGTCTCCGGCAAGCCATCGGGCTGCTGTTCGCTGGTGCATGGATGGCCGTCTGTAATTCACGCCACGAGTCCTTGTCGGCGTCCTTGCCGTACTGGGTTAATTTCGTTCTCACCCAGCACGGTCTCACGGCCGAATCTGGCCTGTCACAGCGCATGCTCGCCACCGTTGCTTGGCCGCTGGCCGAGAGGCTCCTTCGCCACCGCATGCTGCAGTGGACAGTCGATATCGCCCGCCGCCGCGGCTGGTCCGTCCGCCTCTACGGCAACGGCTGGGAAAAGCACCATTCATGGTCCGCCCTTGCCGCCGGTAAGCTCGACCACGGTTCAGAGCTTGCCGCCTCGTACGCCGCTGCCACTGTTCACCTGCACGCTTCAGTCGGTTCATACATGCACCAGCGCGTGCCGGAGTGCGCCGCCGCGGGCGGTGTGCCCATCGTCTTCCGCAAGGCTGATGATGTGTACGTTCTCGAGCACCACACAAACCTCATGCTGGTGCGCGATGCAGTCCCCGTGTCCATGTCAGAAATCTGGCCTCACCGTGGGCGCCAGTGGGCAGCCGCGGCTGACCATCCAGCCTCACTCCGGTTTGTGGCCCAGTGCCAGCGACTGGCAATACCACACAACAACCACTTCCCCGGTATGTTCCACCTCCGCCCGGAACTGGCAAATACCACCCTCAATCAGCCCTCACTCATCGCCGGTTCGGATGATGCCTTTTGGCTCCTAGGCGACCTCGCCGAGACAACCTTCAGTTCCGAAAACGAACTTGAATCCTGCTTTGAACGCTTCATCACCTCTTCGCAGTCTCGTGCCGAGACCTCGCAGGCCATCAGTGCCCGTGCCTGCAAATCACTCAGCTACGCAGCGCTGGTCCCAAAGCTCATCGCAATGCTGGATGCACCTCCAACCGGCCCTCAGTCAGCACTCTAGCAGTCGCCCGCTGACCCCATCAGCCGCACCGCCGCATCAATGGCCGAGAGCATCGATGAAGCGTCCGCGCGGCTTTGCCCCGCAATGTCAAAGGCCGTCCCATGCGCCGGGCTCGTGCGCACAATATCGCGCCGTATCGGTGCCCCCGGCTTGCCGCAAAGCCCCAGCGTGATGTTCACACTCGCGTCACGGTCCAGTAGTTTCACGGGAATCAACCCCTGATCGTGGTACATCGCCACGAACAGGTCAAACCTTCCGCCACCAGCCCCCGCCGGCTTGACCGGATCTAAAAACAGCGAATCCGCCGAGAGCGGCCCATAAGCATCAATCCCCTTCGCCCGCAGCATCGCAACCGCCGGCGCAATAACCGCTGCGTCCTCTGTCCCAAGCAGCCCATCCTCACCCGCGTGCGGGTTCAGCCCGCACACCGCCACCCTGGGCGACGAAATACCAATACCGCGGCACGCTTTCCACCCCAGCGTGGCAGCATGCACAATCCCCGCCGTGCTCAGCACGCTTGCCACCCGGCCAAGCGGTATGTGCACTGTTGCCAGCACGAGCTTGATTCGCGGCCCAAGAAAAAACATCACCGCATCATCCTGCCCAAGCTGTTCTCCCAGCAGCTCCGTATGCCCCGGATACTTGCCGTGCCCCGCAAGTTGCCAGGCTTTTTTGCTAATCGGCCCGGTACAAATCGCGTCCGCCGCCCGCGAATCGGTCACATCCAGCGTGCACGCCGTAATCGCCGCCATCACCGATGCAAACGACACCTCCCCGCTCGCCGCGTGATTTCCGGGCGCAAGCCCGCGGCAGTCCGGCCACGAACGGTCCTCAATCACCACACACGCTGCCTCCGCATCAACACGCTCCCCCAGCCATGCGGTGTCCCATCGCAGCCGTACCCCCGCACGCTCTGCTGCGGCACGCAGTGCCCATTCACAGCCGTAAACATGAACCCGAAAGCCAACCTCCCCGGCGTGCCCGCCATCCAACCGTTCATTCAGTGCCTTAGCGACAACCTCCGGTCCAATGCCCAGCGGGTCACCCATGCTCACCGCCAAAACCGGCCGCCTTTTCCTTGAATTATGCTGCGATTGGTTCACATTCGCCTCGTGCCGCGGCGATCGCCGCTTGAAAACCAAACCCGCCACCGCGCGCCTCAGCGAGTTGGTCCCGCCGGTGCAAGATCCGCCGCGGCAATAGTGCCCGTCCCGGAAAAATCCACCGATGGCCGCGACACGCGATAGTCATACAAAATCGCCGCGATCTGCCCCGGCTTTAGGTAACGAATCGTCCCGCTGATTCTGTACGAAGCGCCAACCAGATCAACCGATGCCGGGAAAGCCGCCGGCAATGCCAACCGATGCTTGCCTTGCGACGGCAGCGTCGCCTCCGCAGCGCGGGTCCCCTGAAACTTCATGCCGCCCTGTCCGGTGAGTTCCACCGTGTACTCAACCGTTCGCAGCGGCAACGGTTCTTGGTTCGGATTCTCCAGTTCAACATACACCATCGCCACAGTCCCCGCTTCCTGCCTGTCTCGCGGTGAGGCAGAGCTGAGTTCCGCCTGCGGTGCACTTGTGCACGAGGCAACACCCACGCACGTGGCAGCACAGAGAACCAGCAGCATCGCCGAGATTGGTCGAGAAGTCATGTCTCCGATTATTGACCGTCCGCAGCACACAAGATGTCATGCCACACATTGAAAAAGCCCCCGGCATGCGGGGGCTTGGTGATTTCGTTTTTTTGCTGGGCTCAAACCCCAGAAAGTCGTCCGCATAAACCGCTTATCCAAGCGCCGCTGCACCCGCGATAATTTCTGAAAGTTCCGTCGTAATCATCGCCTGGCGGGCTCGGTTGTAGTCGCGGGTCAGCAGCTTTCGCATCTTCCCGGCGGCCTCCGTGGCCCCCTTCATGGCCACCATGCGGGCAACATGTTCAGAGACGATCGAATCATTGAAAATCTGCAGCAGCGTGGCCTTCACCGTCGCCGGGAGCAAATCACCAAGCAGCTCAGTCGCATCCGGGCTGAACTCATACGCCACGCCCTGCTTGCTGGCCCCACCAGCGCCGGGCTTGCCAGTCTCAATCGGTTTGAGTGGCAGCAACTGCACCGTCTCAGGTGCCTGCCGCCCTGCTGAGAAGTACCGCATGTACACCACATGAACAGATGCGATTTCGCCAGCCAAAAATCGCGACATGTACTCATCAGCAATCGCCGCGATCTTCTCAAAGGTTGGCTTGTCACCAACCGAAATCGTCCGGCTGACCGGCGTCTCGTTGTACTTGAAAAAGCCAATGCCCTTCTTGCCCGAAACTTCCAGCGAGCCCTTCGGCGGCTTGGCCGACGGATTGCCTCGCAGGTACACCGATGCGGCACGCAGGATCGATGCGTTGTACGGCCCGCAAAGGCCTCGATCACTCGAGATAACCAGCGTCAGGGCGGGAGCATCCTTCTTGCGGCTGGACGGCCCGGAAATAAGCGGATGGCTCACTTCGCCCGCCGTTGCCGCCAGCTCAGTGACCAGGCCAAACAGGCCCTCGGTGTACGGCTTGGTTGCCACAGCGTTCTGCTGGGCCCGTGCAAATTTGCTCGTAGCAATCATTTGCATCGTTTTAGTGATGCGACGGATGTTGCCAACGGCCTTGATGCGCTTCTTGATTTCTCGGGTTTTGCCCATGGGGGCCAAGGATAGCGGCCCGCCGCTGCGTTGGCACCGCTGTGGATACCTGATCTCCTCCAAAACGCCGCAAGCTGCATTTCACCACGCCCAAATATGCAGCCGGAATATGCAGCAGGCGCGCAATCAGCAAAATGGTTGACCAAGCCGTTTGTCCTACAGGACACGATGTGTTATACGGACTATGCAGACATCTCGATCCAGTGTACACACCCGAAGCACATTCAAAAGTACGGTATTGAACAACCATTTCCAAAAAAGCGTGTGATTGCGGAGAGGATCCCCGTTTTTCAACTATGTTCTAGCAAAACGCCGCCTTCACTCCGCTCACCGTCAACGCCCCTAAGGCCTAGTCCCTCGCCTCGTCCGCCACGCAGGCGTATTCCGCCGCCACTACCAACCAAAACCGGGCTTTGGCCGCGGCGGCAAGGGTGGCGGCCCCGCGGGTGATAAAAAGTGGGACATTGGCCGTTCTCCAATCATGCACCTAGCAAAGGGGTTCAATTCCTGCGAACATGTTTCCAAAGGGCACGGGTTGCGGTGTTTCGGTCATGGAGCAATGTTGCGTGGTGCTCGGAATTCTCCTCCAAGTCATGGCAAGCATCTTCCACCCCATGACCTCGCGCAACGTTCTCATGCCTTGGTTCGCCCAAGTCGTGGGATTGCCGTGTCGGGCGTGGGTTTAGCACCCCGCCGCAAACGCGTTGATGAAGGCGATGAAGTCGGAGCCATCGACGATGCCGTCGGGGCTGAGGCCATTGGGGCCGCCGCCGGCGAGGTCGGCGATGCACTGGGCGAAGGTGGGGGTAACGGCCAAGCCCGCGGGGTTGCTCCGGGTCGAGCCGCAGGCGTTGGTTGCGATGCAGTCAAACGCGGACCCGGTGTCGCTCAAGGCTGCAGGGTTGATCGTCAGCGTTGCGCTGGTCGCGCCCGAGATGGTTCCGCCGCTCACCAGGTTCACGCCGTTGCGCCGCCACTGATAGGTGGGCGCGGTACCCCCCGGGGGCGAGGTCGCGGCGACCGTGAACGACACCGAGGTGCCGGGGACCACGCT
>JBBRKQ010000041.1:0-32426 GCA_038231815.1 Phycisphaerales bacterium | reverse complement strand
TTGTGACCCGGCCTCCAAGACTCAGGAGAATCCGTCGGGACTCACGTGGGTGGTGGAGCAGTAAGGACCGCTCGCTATATCTCTTGCACACCAAGTCTCTGGCATCAAACGCAGAGGACGCAGAGGAAACGGAGGAACGCAAAGGAAGACAAAATCAGGAGGGAGTGGTTCAACAAGTGTACTTGTCGGAGCCGGGAGCCAACCCTTGTATTCTGCGTTTCTCTGCGTACCTCCGCGCTCTCTGAGTCCTCTGCGTTCCCCGTTCCGCTTCACGAAACAATTCGTTTGTAGTGCCTCGATTTGGCAATTTGGAAATTTGGCCATTTGGAAATTTGGAACCTCTCCATGTCAACCTATCCGCTCATCACGTCCGGTTCCTCACTTTCTATTCACCTGCCGGGCGGGGCGATCACCATCCCGATGATTCTGGGCATCGGCCTGAACTACGCCAAGCACGCTGCGGAGCAGGGCAGCAAGCTGCCGGAGCGGCCGGTGGTGTTTGCTAAGAACATCGCAGCACTGACCACAGCGTTTGAGGCGATTCGCGTGCCGAAGATTTGTCAGGATGCAAGCTTGAGTGCGGCGGGAGCAGGCGGTGTTGCCGCGGCAGTTGGGCCGGATGGCCTGCAGGTGGATTATGAGGGTGAGCTTGCGATTGTGATCGGCCCATCGCCTGATCCATCGCTGCGCTGCCGCAACGTTGCTGAGAACGATGCGCACAAATTCATACTGGGCTACGCGGTTGCCAACGATGTCTCGGCCCGCTGGTGGCAGAAGTCGGGATCGGGTGGACAATTCACACGCGGCAAGGGGTTTGATACATTCTGCCCCATCAGCGACATCGCCGCGGCTGCGGATGTGGGCAACCCGAACGCCCTGAAGCTGGTTACGAAAGTAAACGGCGAAGTACGGCAGGACAGCAGCACGGCGGACATGATCTTTGGAGTGTACAAGCTGGTGGCGGAGCTTTCACAAGGAACCACGCTGCTGCCGGGCACGGTGATTTTGACGGGCACCCCGGAAGGTGTGGGCATAGCCCGCAAGCCGCAGATGTTTTTAAGAGATGGGGATGTTGTGGAGATTGAGATTGAGCGGGTGGGGCGGATTTGTAATCGGGTTGAGTTTGAGTGAAAGGCATTGCCCGAACGATCGTGCTTAGGGGCAAAGGGCAGATGCAATCCATCACGGATTGCGACACAAGCCGGTGTTCATTGCCGCGCTGCGGCCATTGTTTTGGTGGGCATCACCGTCACACCCGGAACAACTTCAAGCTCACCAATCGCCTGCCCCACGGTTTTTACCGCCACCACGCGCACGTGCTTGGGCACCTTGAGCCGCGAGACCTGACTTGCCGGCACCAGCACCGTCGTTGCCCCCAGCTTCACAGCCTCACCAACTCGGGC
This sequence comes from Phycisphaerales bacterium, assembly GCA_038231815.1. GTDB lineage: Bacteria > Planctomycetota > Phycisphaerae > Phycisphaerales > UBA1924 > CAILKP01. The sequence goes on along the minus strand of JBBRKQ010000041.1, from coordinate 31,023 downwards.
ATCAAGCTGTGAGACGGGGCGAATTTCGCCGCCGAGGCCCACTTCACCCATCACCGCGGCGTTGCCGGCCACGGCCTTGCGGTAGTGGGCACCAGCAATGGCCAGGAGAGTGGCCAGATCAGCCGCGGGCTCGCTGACTTTGACACCGCCAACGGATGACACGAAGATATCGCGATCCTCAAGCCGCAGCGAGCCGTGCTGCTCGAGCACTGCGATGAGCATTGCCAAGCGGTTGCCATCAACCCCGCTGGCTTTGCGCTTGGCCATGCCGGGAAAGCTTGTCGCCGTCAGGGCCTGCATTTCTACTAGCAAACAGCGGCTGCCGGTTTGCACGGGGCACAGCACCGTGCCGCTGCGGGCGGAGCCACCGGCGATGGCAAGCTGGCCGGTCGCTTCGCGCAAGCCGCCATCGGTCATCTCAAACAATCCAAGCTCGAGCGTTGAGCCGAAGCGATTTTTCACACAGCGCAGCACACGGTGGGAGTGGTACCGGTCGCCCTCAAAGTACAACACCGAATCCACCAAGTGTTCCAGCATCTTGGGCCCGGCCAGCGTGCCTTCTTTGGTCACGTGGCCAATCAGCACCACCGCGGTGCCGGTGGCTTTGGCCATGTACACAAGCTCTGCGCAGCATTGGCGAAGCTGGCTCATCGAGCCGGGGAACGCCGCCAAATCAGGCTTGTACACCATCTGCACCGAGTCGATGATGAGCACGCGCCGGGCGCTTTCAACCTCGCCCAGCACGCGGGCCGCCTGCTCGCAGATGCGGGCTAGTGAACTGTCGGACAGCAGAAACAGCTCTGACAAATCCGAGCCGATGCCCGCTTCGATGACCTCACCTTTTTTGTCGGCACCACGCCGGCCGGTGGCGGCTGGTGCTGCGGTGGCCGCGGCGTTCTCGGTGCCGTCTTCATTCTGCCCCAGCAGTCGCCCCGCCCGCAGCTTTACCTGTTCCACGCTCTCTTCACTGCTCACGTACAGCACGCGGCAGCCGGTTCTGGCCCATGCCGCGGCGGCCTGCAGCAGCAGCGTGCTCTTGCCGATTCCCGGGTCACCACCGATGAGCACTGCCGAAGCGGGCACCAGCCCGCCACCCAGCACGCGATCGAGTTCATCAATACCTGCCTTGACACGGGGCAGCGGGGCGGCCTTGCCTACTTCGGTGTAACGCTGGGCGGGCTGGCGGGTGGTGAGCTGCTCGACCATGCGCTCGGCAGCGGGTGCGGCCAGCGAATTGCCGTCGTACACGCCGCCACCTTCGTTGGCCTCGGCCATGAGGGCCGCGGCAGCGAAGGCGGCGTTTGCACTAGCGCCCGCTGCGGACCACTGGCCGATGCTGCCGGCCCGCGGATCGGTCTTGGCGGCTTTGTCGACGGTTTGCTGCTCGAGCGAGTCCCAGGCTCCGCAGTCACCGCACTTGCCCATCCAGCGGGTTTGCACGCTGCCACACTTTTTGCACACGAAAATGTTCCTCGCCTTAGCCATGGCGGGGTTGTAGGCGTGGCGGCGACGGTTTGTACGGATTTCGGAAGGATGATTTTCGACTGCATATGCACAGGTAGTGGGTCTGCGCAAAAGAAACGCCCCTTGGTCCGGCGTGAGCCGAGCCTCGGGGCGCTGTGTTGGCGATTTCAAATCCGATAGGGCCGGGGAACTATACCGCGGGCGAGCGAGCCGGTTGCGAGCCGGGCGGCAGGACGATCAGGCTTACTTGATTGTGGGCACGTTCACCCAGGCGCCGTTCTTCTTGATGGACTTGTTGCCCATCTCCATGACGCCAACGGTCTCGACAATGTCACGCAGGGCGACGGGTGCGCCCTTGCCTTCGAAGAAGCCGACCATACCACCGATCAGGCGGTCGTAGATTGCCCCTGCATCTTTGAATGTTTCGCGGATGGTGGCGGCGCCCTTCTCACCGTGGATGATCGCGCCGAACTCCCAGCTTGCCTTGCGCTCCATGCGGATGCGCACGTAGCGACCGTCGCGGTATTCCAGATCGAGCAGGTGGCGGTCGGCCATCTTCACAGCCGAGACGCGCTTGACGCCGGAGCCTTGCTTGGAGCGAGCGAAGATGGAATCAACGAGTTCGATGGCGTGGCAGCCGTAGTGCCAGAGGTCGGGATCGGCCTTGAGCAGCTCGCCGGGGGCGTAGGCATCAATGGCGACAATCTTGCCGAGCGAATCGAAATCAACACCATCGAGTGCGCTGATGAAACGCAGCGAACTGGCTGAATAGCACGGGGTTTTCTTCTTTTTGGCGGCGGCCATGATCTTCTTGGCATCGGCCAGCGAGCAGGCCAGGGGCTTGTCGATGTACGTTGGCTTGCCGGTTTTGAGGCACTGCAGAGCAAACTTGGCATGGCGCTTGCCTGAGACGTTGAGCACCATAAAGCCGTCGCACGCCTTGAGCATTTCCTTGAGCGATGGGGCCTCGACAGCACCGTTGTCAATTGCACCCTGCTTCCACTTGGCCACGTGGGCTAGGCGCTCCTTGTCGGCGTTGCCGGGTTTTTGAACCCAGTCGTTGGTTCCATCGGTCCAGAAGTGGGTGACCTTGCAGGCGGTTGAGCCAGCTTTATTGCGGGCGTTGATGAGTTTGGTGAATGCCTCTACGTGGCCAGAGTCGATACCAATTGCGCCGATGTTCATTTGAAAACAGTCCTAAAAAAAGTTGCGGACCGGTCGCCACAACTTATGGCGGGACGGTCGATTTACAAAAACTGAAGCCGGAGGGTAGCGTGCAGGGAGTGCCGGGCGAGTGATGGTTATAGAACCTTTCGCTACGGCTCTTGGCGGCGGCGTGCCGGGGAGATCAGACGACGGACCACTGCCACCAACTTGATCTTGGCGGTGACTCGATCGGTGGCAATCCGCAAGCGGCTAGCGGCGGACACCCGTGCGTGAGCACCGGCAGGAAGGCGAACCCAGAGGGTAAAGGATGCTCGCGGAGGGCCACGAGTGAATGAAAATCACCACGCGGCGAGAGGTTTGCACGCTATCCTCGATTCTGACAGTCGCAGATCCCTTGAACAGACCTCGAACAGCCAAACGCACCCCGCCCCCGGCCGCACTACAACTCTGGTAAAGCGCTTGGACCACCACGGTGACGCGAGCGGCGTATTTGTACAGCCCCAACTGGCGACGACTGACCTAGCCCCTCTCACGCTCTATGGCCAAGCGCAAACGCAAACGAGCCACGCCCAACACGCCATTGGGCTTCGGAGTTGGTGGCAGCCGGCTGCCAATCAACATTGCTGACCTCTTTGATACCAGTGTTGTAGAGAGTGACCGGCTGGAACTGAAGGCTGGATGGAACCCAGATCCAATTATCCGCACGATCTGTGCCTTTGCCAACGATGTGCAGAACCTAGGCGGCGGGTACATTATCGTGGGCATTGCTGAGCAAGACGGTAGTCCGGTGCGGCCGATCGCGGGCGTACCGCAAAGAGACCTGGACACCATAAGTCACGAACTGCTGCGGTAGTGCGGCATGATCCAGCCGGCATTTTTCCCGGTGCTTAGCGTTGAAAAGATTGATGAGCGGTTGGCCGTGATCATCTGGGTGCCGGGCGGTCAGAATCGGCCCTATCGCGCACCGGACAGGGTCACGGCCAAAGACAAACAGTACGCGTATTTTATCCGTCGCTACGCCAACACCGTCAAGGCCAAAGATGGCGATCTCAAAGAACTCATGTCGCTGGCAGCAAACGTTCCGTTTGATGACCGTGTCTGCCAACGTGCGGACCCTGATGACCTCAGTTGCTCGCTCATCCGCTCGTACCTGAAGGAAATCGGAAGCGGGCTGCATGCAACCGCAGGCAAGATGGATGCCATTCAACTCGGCCGACGAATGGCCATCATCAGCGGTGGAGATGAATGTGCCAAACCGCACAACGTAGGGCTTTTATTTTTCAGCGAGTCACCGCACAAGTGGTTCCCCGGCACACAGATCGATATCGCTGACTTTCCGAAAGGCCCCGCTGGCGACGTCATCAATGAAAAGGTCTTCAAAGGCCCCATCCATCATCAACTCCGAGACGCACTTGCGTACATGCGAAACGCAGTCGTTCAGGAACGCGTCACAAAGATCAGCGGTCGCCCGGAGGCGGCTCGCGTTTTCAACTTTCCGCCGACTGCAATTGAAGAGGCTTTGGTCAATGCGGTGTATCACCGAAGCTACGAAGATGGCAACCCGGTGGAAGTACAGATACTCCCGGATCGGATCGCCATCCTCAGCTACCCCGGACCCGATACATCCATCCGCCCGGCACACCTAAACACCGGCCGCATCATTCCGCGGCGATACCGCAACCGGCGCATTGGCGAGTTTCTGAAAGAACTGAAACTCACCGAAGGACGCGGCACCGGCATTCCAACGATTCGGGATGCCATGAAGAAAAACGGTAACCCAAAGCCGATCTTCAGAACCGATTCCAAACGGACATACTTTCTGACCGAATTACCTATTCACGCTGATTTTTCTAACGCCGCCCTTGCGGCTGAGGACGCAGCGAAACCGAGCCGGGTGGCCGAAACTGAGGCCCAAGTTGAGGCCCAAGCTGAGGCCAAAAATAAGGCCCAAGCTGAGGCTCAAAATAAGGCCCAAGTCAAAGTCATCCGGAAGAAAACGAATCAAAAAACGACTTTAAAGACTGGAAAAAATAAGAATACTGCGCGAGACAAGGTCCAAGCTGAAGCCCAAGTTCAGGCCCAAGATCAGGCCCAAGATCAGGCCCAAGTTGAGGCCCAAGTTGAGGCCCAAGTTGAGGCCCAAGATTTGGCCGACATCGAAACCCTGACCGATGGCAAACCGCTCAAACTCAGCTCGACCGAACACCGAATCCTCCGATCGCTGATTCAGGGCCCACAGAGCGTTTCGGAGCTTTGTATTGGCCTTGGCTATCGGTCACTGGTTGGCAGCGTGAAGCTCGCTCTGGGGCGACTCAAAAACGCCGGCTATATCGCGTTGAGCATTCCCGGAAAACCTCGAAGCAAAAATCAACAAAGGCTCCTCACGGCCGCGGGCAGAAGACTGCTGAAACTCCGCTGACCCAAAGCCCGCTCCAACACTTGTCGCTCACCAATATCCGAGACCAATCGGCGGCCGCGACTGCCCAAGCCGGAGCGAAACCCAAGCGATACGAACGTGCCCACCTCGCCTTCAGTTGATGACCCCGGCCGTGCCCTTGCCGATTATGCCGTACGCATCCTTGTGCATTGCCCCGCCTGCGCCGGATGCACAGCGTTGCGCATCGAAACGCACAAGCAGCGGCTCAGTTGTACACAGTGCGGATACATGCGGCGTTGGAGTAGCCCACTCCATGAACTTCGACAACCGGATGTGCTCGCTGCACCCCGCGGTCTGCGGCTTTGGCTCACCACGATGACCAGGGGCAACACCCTCTGGGTCTACAACGCGGAGCACCTCGAAGACCTAATCCTGTGGATCACCGCAACGCACCGCGGGCGAGAACGCACCCCGATTGGACCTCTCGCACCAGCGGGTGGTGGCTCGACTCGGAGCATGATCGGCAGCCTGCCCGCTTGGGTGATCATCGCTCGCAATCGCCAGTCCGTTCTCCGGGCACTCGGGCGCTTGCGGGCGAAGCTTGCTCGGTCAGCGGCGGTACCGACCGGTCAATCAAAGTCGCGATAACTGCCTGAAGGTCGCAACCGCGCCAACAAACTGCTTCGCGGCGGCACGCGCTTATGGGGAGCAGCACGGCGGAACCGGTGTGGGAGCGGCCGGGAAGGGTTGCAGTTTCGCGAACTTTTGCTGGGCTTCACGGTTATACTTCAGTCGCATTTTCAGGTACAAACTATGCCTCGCATCTCCTCTCTTTTTGCTCGCCACAACATCCGTCCCACGCCGCAGCGTGAGGCGGTGTATTCGGCGCTTGAGGCCACCCAGAGCCACCCAACTGCATTGGAACTGCACGCAACCTTGGCCAAACGGGGCAGCCCGATTTCTCTGGCGACGGTGTACAACACGCTGGAGCTGCTCACCCGCAAGGGCCTTAGCAGGCGGTACATGCCCCCCGCTGATCTCACCCGTACCGGACGCGAGGATGCGGCCCGGTATGATGCCGACACGCGGTCGCACATTCACTTTGTGGATCAGACCGGTCGCCTGCGCGACATCCCGGTTGACCTTGGCATTGACCTGATTGCCAAGCTCCCGAGCGAAATCATCGAGCAGATTGAAGACCGGCTGGGCGTTCGAATCGATCAGGTTCGCATTGAACTTCACGGCGAGCAGACCGGCACCCGAGCCTGCTGAGAAGCCCCCCCGGCCCTTCCCCCGGCCCTTGACCTCTCCCCAATCAAACTACCCCTGATCGTGGGGCATCTGCCCGCTTTGTGCGCAGAAAAACTCGGATGGCCCGCTCGCCCCATTAAGTGTGGTGAGATCTCGTCCGATACCACACACACTCGGTTACCAGACTGCCGAAGCGGATCTCCAGGAGTCCCCCCATGTCCCCCATGAGCAACGGCCTGCCTTCATCTGAAAACGCCTTCCCTGAGCCAACCCCGGGCCCCAGCAGCTCCGCAGAGCAGCACGAGGTCCCGATCCGATTCCCGATTGAGCGTCGCCGCTATCCACGCTTTGAGATGCAGCCAATGTACACACCGCTGTCGGTGCGTTTTCTGGATGCTGAAAAGTTCGAGTATGAAGGCCACGCCTACGACATTTCTGAAGGCGGCTGCCGCTTTGAACTGGACCGTGGGATTGAAATGGGCACCGCCATCGCGCTGCAACTGACCCTGCCGACGATGAATAACCAGATTCTGGGCCCCGGACGGGCGGTATTCGTTTTCGGTAACGTCGTTTGGCTTGAGGATGAGGATGAACCCGGTCCCGTGCGAATGGCCGTTGCGTTTACACGGTTTGCCCGAGTTGGCGACCGCGAACGCCTGTTGGCAGAGCTTCGTACCGGCCGTTACAAAGCCGCGGCGTAATGCCCCGTGTAGGCCCGAAACGCGGGTCATTTTGATAAATTATGCTGTTGCAGGTCTTGGCCACTTGTGCCAAGCCATTCCCCGCTTGCGAGCTTCAGGCGAGTTTCGCCCGGTCAATCGGGTGCCCGCTTGAGCATGGCCAAGAATCCGATCGCCCCGAGCACCAGTGTGGCGGGACTGGCAAAGCGGAAACGTGATGCTCGCTCTGCGGTGGCGGCAGTGGACTCAGTGGGCGCACCAGCGGTCGGAGCATCAAGAACGGCGAGCGGTGCGGGCCGGTCAATCTTGCCGGAGACAGCGAATGCTGAGCCCAAGCACATCACGCATGCGAGGGCAGGAATCAGCACTGACAATCGTTTTCGAACAACTGGTCTCATAGCTCTCTCATCTCTCTGCCTTTCGGCATCGAAGCAGGTGTGGGCCGCTTCGCTCGCTCGATCCATCAGTCCAGCGACATCGCCAGGGCTTTCTAGGGCCAAGGCCAAGCCGCCCACCACCCCGGCAACTCGTCCTGAGTCGCCGTTGTTCTACTCGCCTTCGACTAGACAAGCGAAAACATAACTCCTAACCGGCAACTGTCAACAAGAACAGACGGTTCTTGACGGTCTCTGAACATGCAAGCGGAATCATCTTTCCAAATCCCCAAACTCCACGGGTGCAAACCCTGACTTTTATGCAATAATAATGCATATCGAAGGCCCGTTGGAGCAACCTTTGTTTTACCCAAGTTTCCAATGCTAATCCATCCATTCATGCGGATATATGGCTAAATGGGTGATACCCTCGTTACTTGGCGTGGCAGAGTGCCGCCGCCGAACCCGTGTCTGACCGGAATCGCCCGATGCACATTCGCGACATCTTCGCCAAGCAGCGGACGACCTTTTCGTTCGAGTTCTTCCCGCCGAAATCCGCAGAAGCGGCGGAGTTGTTGTTTGATGCCATCCGCGAGCTTGAATCACTGAAGCCCAGCTTTGTTTCTGTCACGTACGGCGCGGGCGGCTCGACCCGTGAACTCACGCACGACCTGGTGACCAGGCTCAAGCGTGAGACCTCACTGGAGCCCGTACCACACCTCACGTGCGTGTGCCACACGCAGCAGCAGATCGATGAGATTCTAAATCGCTACGCCGAGGCCGGGATCGCCAATGTGCTAGCGCTCGGCGGCGATGTGCCCAAGGCGTTGGTAGCCAGCGGGTACGACCGCAGCAACGATGCGTTCCGGTACGGCTCAGAGCTTGTGGGCCACATTCGAAACGTGAATACCGAGCGAGCAAAGTCGAAGAGCCACACCTTTGGCGTGTGCGTGGCGGGCTATCCGGAAGGGCACCCCGGCACACCCAATCGTGTGCGAGAGATTGAGCTGCTTAAGGCCAAGGTAGATGCCGGAGCCGACTGCATCATCACGCAGTTGTTCTTTGACAATCGTGATTACTACGACTTTCGTGATCGGTGCAGGCTTGCGGGCATCACCATTCCCATCATCGCGGGCATCATGCCGGTCTCAAGTGCAAAGGGCATGCTGAATATGGCGGATATGGCCCTTGGCTGCCGCTTCCCAGCTCCGCTGCTGCGGATGGTGCAGCGGGCCGGCGACAACGCGGAAGCGGCCCGGCGCGTGGGCATTCACTGGGCCACGCAGCAATCTGCGGATTTGCTCGAGCATGATGTTGACGGCATCCACTTTTATACCCTAAACAAGTCCACCGCGACGCGCGAGGTCTATGCGAGCCTGGGCGTGAGCGATTCAGCCGGGCTGCGTGCGGCGGGACGCTGAGAGCGAATTCCGCAGCCCATGCAGATGGGACCCAACTCACGCCCCTTGATGCTGCGTTGCTGGGGAGGCGAAGCAACGCCCGCCCTAGTGGGCCTCAGGTGAAGTGTTTGCCTGAGACTAGGAGAATCCCCAGCGACAAAGAGAGCTGCATTATGGCCTCGAAACCGACTTTTCACAAGTCATCCACACTCGCTTTCGATTTTTATTTCTCGGGCATCATCCGAAAAATGTAGTATACTTTCGCCGACGGGTAAGCCCGTCCGACGCAGCCGCGGATGACAGTCACCCGCGGGCGTCGATTTCCGTAACGCTGCTTTGCTGCCCGGATTCGCACGTTTCGGACTGGTTTGCTCGCATGGCCGGATTCGGGCCTGAGGTACTGTGGCGTGAACATTTACGTCGGCAATCTTCCTTTTTCGACCACTGATGATGAGCTTCGACAGATGTTCGAGCCCCACGGGACGGTCACCAATGCCCAGATCATCATCGACCGGGAAACCGGGCGGAGCAAGGGCTTTGGGTTCATTGAAATGAGCACCGATGACGAATCGCGGAAGGCGATCGACTCGATGAATGGTGCCAACATCGCTGGCCGCCCGCTGAAGGTCAACGAAGCACGCCCGCGCGAGGCGCGGCCGAGCGGCGGCGGTGGTGGCGGCGGTGGCAGTCGCGGCGGATACGCCGGTGGCGGTGGAGGCGGTGGAGGCGGTGGATGGTCCGGCGGCGGAGGGGGCGGAGGTCGCTCCGGTGGCGGTGGTGGTTATTCAGGTGGTGGTGGTGGCGGATACTCCGGCGGCGGCGGAGGCGACCGTGGCGGTCGCGACGGTGGCGGCCGCTCTGGCGGTAGCGGAGGTGGAGGTGGTGGTGGTGGTGGAGGTGGCCGGGGCGGAGACCGCGGTGGTCGCTCTGGCGGTGGCGGTGGGTACAGCGGCGGTGGTGGTGGCGGAAACGACTGGTAAAGCTGGCATCCGATGCGAGTACTTCGCGCGGAAACACTCTGTGCAGTTCAAAACCGGCCCCGCATGTGCGGGGCCTTTTTTATCGGAGCATCAGAGCGGGCTGGCTGCCGCGGCACTCGTTTCTTGGGCCGTTGCTAGCATTTGGACGGATACATCGGCGTTGAGGCCCGACGACCGCAGCAAAGCCGCGACTGAATGCTCCTTCGATAAGCGAGGGAAAACCATCATCGCGCCAGCGAGATCGAAGAGAGAACCCACCATGGACAGCACAAAAACCCGCTCGCTGGGCGAACACGGAGCATCAGCGATGCCCCGACTTCTGGCTCTTCAAACCACTGCGAATCACTGGAAGCGGTTCACCGCGCTTGCCGCCGCTTTGCTGAGCGCCTCTCATGCGACCGCGCAAACCGTGGGTTGGTGGCGGTTTGATGAAGCGCCCGCCGGATCGATGGCTGCGCTTCCGGCATCGATCATCGACCTCGCCGCGGCCAACAACGGCACGCCGTTTGGCGCCCCGGTGTACACCGCCGCGCTCGATGGCTGTACCACCGGCGGCCTGGTGTTTGATGGGGTCAACAGCCGTGTTGCCGTACCCGACAGTGCGGCGTATGCGAATCTGCGGAGCATTAGCATCGAGGTCGAATTGGTAACCAGCGGATACCGACCTACGCCCTTCGGGCTCAACCAGATTATCTTTCGTGGCGATGACCGTGGAGGTCTCGATCCGTTCTTTCTGGCGATTCAGTCCGACGGCCGCATCGGGTTCTTCGTCAACAACGTGCTTCTGGTGCAATCTCCGTCGCCCGTGCCTGCCGGCGTGCTCACGCACGTTGCTGCGACGCTTGATGACTCTTCAGGAGCCGTGAAGTTGTTTGTTGATCGTGCACTTCTCGCAACCGCGACAACGCTGCAGAGGCCAAATGCAACGGCGCTCACCGGCCCGAATCCGGGCGTGGGCATCGGCAACCTGCAGAGTGGAAACTTCGTTCAGCCCTTTGCCGGGACGATCTATGAAGTCCGCCTTTCTGCCACGGCGCTGCCGATCGATGCGATGCTGCCGGTGCGTCCGCGCATCACCAGCGGGCCCGCTGGCATTGAGGTTTGCTCGAACGCTACCGCCGTGTTTTCCGCAGCGGCCAGCGGTTCTGCGCCGCTCATGTACCAATGGCAATGGCAGCACGCCGGAGCGCCCGGCATCTGGACCAACATGGTCGAGGGGCCAAACGAGGACTCTACCAGCGGTGGGGGCGGGCTGATCCGGTTTATTGCCAGCGGGGCCGCGGGCCCAAGTGTTGCCATGACTAGCAGCGCTAACCCGCAAGGTTCACTCGCCGTGGTCCAGTCCGTTCGCTGCATCGTCACCAACGCGTGCGGCACAGTGATGAGTAACGCCGCAACGCTCACCGTTGGTTCCTGCGGCGGCTGCTCACTGGCCGATATCGCCGGCGACGGCGGGAACGGCCTCTCGCCCGATGGAATTGTCGACGGCTCAGACTTCATCGCGTTTATCAATAGCTTTGGCACAGGTGATGTCGCCACCGATCCGCTGGCCGATGTTGCAGGTGGCGGCGGCGATGGACTCTTGCCCGATGGAATTATTGATGGCTCTGACTTCATCACCTTCATCAACGCCTTCGCGGCTGGCTGCTGAAAATGTTGGCCAGTTCAAGCCACGATGGCAGCAACTGATTTGGTCGGGGCACATCTTTACGTGCAGATTCGTGCGCTGCTCACGAGCGATGATTGGCACGGGTTACACGGTCAAGTGCACTGCTGCGTGCGAATAGATATTGGATTCGGCTGATGAGGAACTCTACCAGTTGATTCTGCGCAGACCAATTTTCTTGGCGCCGCGGTCATTCCGTCTTCAATCAGAACCGTCGCACGGGGTGCATCGCTAGCCCCTCCCCCCTCCCCCCCTCCCCCCCCCCCCAATTCGGGTAGCTTGCGAACCAACAGCCGCGACCGTCGCCTACTCATCGTCTCAGCCGTAACTGGCATTTCGGCAACTGCGCTTCAGCGATGGGCTATTCTCAGTGTCCATCGTTTAAAACCAAAGGAGATTACTGATGAAGATTTCGAGACCAAGCTCCAAGTCTCGTCGCTGCTTGCTGGCTCTGCTTGCACTCGCGCCGTTGCCGGCGTTTGCCCAGCTCACGCCAGCGGGCCTGGACCCTGATGTTGCCGCCCGGCCCCGCATCGAGTGTGACTTGCAGCCACAGGAAGTGCCCGAGAGTTTGTGGAATGCCAACCTGTGGACCAGTGGACGCGTTTACTACTCGTTTAACGCCAACGTGAATACTGGCAATCGCGCTGCGATGCTTGTCGCGATGGATGCTCTGCAAACGGTGGCCAACATCCAGTTCATTGCCCGCACCAATGAGCCAAACTACATCAATATTCAGGACAGCACTGGGAACAACTCAGCTTTCGGCATGATCGGTGGCGTGCAAATCGTCAATATCTTTAACTGGAACTTCCGGTACATTATGGCCCACGAGCTCATGCACGCCCTGGGTGTATGGCACGAGCAGTCACGCTCCGATCGTGCCAATTACGTCAATGTGAATTTCGCGAACATTCAGCCCGCGTACGCGGGCAACTACAACATCCAGCCCGGGGCAGCGCCCTTGGGCGCATACGACTTCGCCAGCATCATGCACTATGACCCGTGCGGGTTCTCGGTTTGCTGCCCCGCCGGCTTCACATGTGGCTGTGCCACTTCGTGCGCAGCAATTCAGGCGCTACCCGCGTACGCCCAGTTCCAGAGCCTCATGGGCAACCGATCCTACCTGAGCCAGGGTGACAAGGACGGCCTGGCCAACCGGTATGGCGCGCCCATTGATGACGGCTACGAGCCCAATAACAGCATCGCCGCGGCGGCGTCACTTCCAATCGGAGCCCCGGTCTCTCTCAAGCTCTGGGATACCGATGACTTCTTTTCCTTCCAAGTTTTCGCGGCCTCGACTATCACCGTCAGCGCTGCGGCGGGCGCTTGGGCTTTGGATGCTGATCCGGGCGACGGCCTGCAAACCTCTATGATCCTGTACCAAGCCGCCTCGGCCCAAGTTGGCGCCACGACCTTTACCACCAATGGCGGCAGTGGTTCGGTTGCCAACATCAGTTACGCCGTCACGCCGGGGACGTACTACATTCGCTTGAACCACACCCAATTTTGGGGCGGGTCGTACACTCTCAACGTCACTGGGCTGGCTCAGTCCAATGACCTGTGCGCGAACGCGACCGTGATCGGCTCACTGCCCTTTACCGGCACGCAAGGCACCACGTTTGCCACGATTACACCAGGTGAAACCTTAGCAAGCTGCCGCACCACCGGCCGTAGCGTGTGGCACACCTTTACGGCGGATGCTTACTACAACGTTACGGCCAACACCCTCGGCTCTGACTTTGACACGGTGCTGTCTGCCACCACGGCGTGCACCGGTGGCACCGATCTCGCCTGCGATGATGACTCCGCAGGCGGACTGCTGTCAACCATCAGCTTTTCAGTCGCTCCGGGTTCAACAACCTACCTCCGCACAGCATCCTTCGGCAGCAGAGTCGGCGGCAACCTCGTGCTGAACGTCACAGGCACCATCGTGGCGCCGTCCAACGATCTGAAGGCCAATGCCATCGCGCTGAATCCGGCGGGGCAGACGCTCACCGGCACCACCATCGGTGCCACCAACGATTTCCCCGGCGGCGCTACGTGCGGCTTCTCGGGGGCATCCGACGACGTCTGGTACACCCTTACGTTGCCCAGCTCCGATTGCAACGCCTCCTACACCGTCTCAACGATCAGCAATATCACCAACTACGACACAGTGCTAACTGCGTACGCAGGGCCCATCACCGCGCTGTCAGAAATCGCCTGCAACGACGATTCGCTTGGCTTTCAGGCAGCGATCGCATTCTCTGCCGTCGCTGGTCGCACCTACTACATCCGCGTCAGCGGCTATAACAGTGCTACCGGGCGTTTCAGCCTCTCACTCACCCGCGGAGCCAACGTGAGCGATGAATGCGCTACCGCTGTGCCACTGGTTGTTGGCACCACTCCCTACCACAGCACATGCTTTACTGATACCGCCGGCTTGGCCAACACCGGCTGCGGCTCTGGCACCATTTACAAGGATGGCTGGTACACCGTGTCCTTCCCGACGGAGCAAAACGTAACCGTCGACACGTTTGGCAGCACCATTGATACGCAGCTCGCCCTCTACGACGTGGCTTGCCCCACCGCCGCAACTACACCGATCGCGTGCAATGATGACTCGAACAGCACCTTGCAGTCGCGGATCAGCTTAGTCGCTACAGCAAACCGACTTTATTTTGCGCGAGCTGGCGTCTATTACGGCGGCAACTATGGCGGCGACGCCGTGATAAACATGACGGCTACGCCGACGGCGCCAGCCTGCCTGGCCGATGTCAACGCCGACGGAGTTGTTGATGGCGGCGACTTCACCGCGTTTATCAACTCGTTCGGTGTGGGTGACCCCACGGTTGATCCTACAGCGGATGTGAACCTCGATGGCGTGGTAGATGGCGACGACTTCGTCGCGTTCATCAACGCCTTCGGCGCTGGCTGCTGATCTTCCAACACTGCTTCGGTTTGCAGTGGAAAAATTGCGTCTGATCTTGAGCGACTCCGCATGTGCGGAGTCGCTCTTTTTTTACCGGGCGACCACCTCTCATGCTCGATCCGATCGGCAAGGCACTTTCGGCCGCATCAGGATCTTGTCGCACTCGGCAAGTTACGAATCCTTGCACCACTCCTTGCTCGCAAATCATTCCAGATGGTCTTGCCCGCCGAGCGTGTTTCCGCGGCTTAACGTTCCTCTTGCCTCGCACCTCCATCTCCAAACACACCGATGCACAGCCCATCTCCATCTGCGGAGTTGACGGTTGCCGCGCCGGCTGGGTGGTCGCGGGTGTGACCACAAACCCCTCCGGCCCCCACCACATTCAGCTTCGCATCATCTCACGGTTGGCCGATGATCCTGCCCTCTCCACCTCCGCCTGCATCGGCATCGATATGCCCATCGGCCTGCCCTCCGCTGCCCATCCAACTGCACGCAAGTGCGAGCGGCTGGCCCGGGAGCTACTTCGCCCGACTCGCAGCGCGAGCATTTTTTCACCGCCGTGCCGCGAAGTGCTCGCCGCGGCAGACTACAAGGCCGCCTTGGCCATCAACCGCGCGGTGCTGGGTGTGGGCATCTCCAAACAATCGCACAATATTGTCCCCAAAATCCTTGAGCTTGACACTTGGCTGGCCACACTGCCCAAACCCGCGCGGGGCCGAATCGTTGAGGTACACCCCGAACTTTCGTTCTTGCATTTGGCCCGCGAGAGCAGTGGTGATCCGGCCGCAATGCCTCCGCCACCCAAGAAAACAGCCGCGGGCCAGGCCGCTCGGCTGGGCCTGCTGCGCAGCACTGGGCTGGCAGGTGTGAGCCGGTCGCAAAGTTCGCTCTCTCGCCAAGTTGCCGCTCTTCGCGCGGGACGCTCTGCCGATGTCGCGGTTGATGACATCCTCGATGCCCTCGCGGCGGCATGGTCGGCCCTGCGGCACGCCAGGGGCGAATCCGTCTGCCTGCCCAGCGAAGCCGAGCATGATCAATGCGGTCTGCCGATGCGAATTGTGGTGTGATCGCCGTATAATCGTTGGTATTACCTCCGCCCGCCCGCATTTTCGGTGCGTCCGGAACTGTGAAACATCCCGCCATGCGTTCCAAGTCAACAAGCGTGTTTCTCGATCAACTCGCCGCCGCGAACTCCAAGGCTGCAAAGTCGCTTTCCTGGGTGTTCATTCATGAGGATCAACTGTCGGACCGCATTGGCCCGCTGGTTGAGCTTGAACCCAGCCGCACCGGCATTGTGCTTATTGAAAGCCACTGGAAGGCCTCGCTTCGCCCGTACCACAAACAGCGGCTGGCGCTCATCTGGGCGAACCAGCGGCACTTCGCACTTGAGCAGGCACAACGGGGCGTGCATGTGCGGTACCTCATCGCCACCACCCCCTACCGCACCGTGCTTGCTGAACAAGCCAAAGCCGTAGGCCCTCTGCAGGCGATGACACCCGCCGAGCGCGAGATGCGGGCAGACTTGCTGCCGCTGATTCAATCCAAACAGCTGCAACTGGTGCGGCACGACGGTTGGCTGACCACGCACGATGACTTTACCAAGAGCCAGAGCGGCCCGCCGTGGCGGATGGATGCGTTTTATCGCCACGTACGCAAACAAAGCGGCATTCTTATGGAAGGCCCCAAGCGTGACAAATATGTCGGCGGCAAGCTCAGCTTTGATGTTGACAATCGCCTGCGGTGGGATGGAGACCCGCCAGCGCCAAAGCTGCCGGTGTTCAAGCCGGATGCCATCATCAGCGAAGTGTGTGACATGATCGAACGCGACTTTGCCCATCACCCCGGTGTGCTGGACAGAAGCAGCATCCCAGCGACACTCACACAATGCCAGTCGCTCTGGAAATGGGCGCTCAAATCGTGCATGGCTGAGTTTGGCCCGTACGAGGATGCGATGAGTACGAAGTCTCGCACCATCTTTCATACTCGCATCAGTGCGATCATGAACATTCACCGCATTTTGCCGCGGGATATCGTGGCCGATGCCGAAAAAGCTGAGATCCCACTGTCCAGCAAAGAGGGATTTATTCGGCAGATTCTGGGATGGCGCGAGTTTGTCCACCACGTGCACATCGCCACCGACGGTTTTCGCACGCTGCCACCGGAGTCCGGGAACGTGCCTATCACGAACCATCCGGGCGATGGCGGTTTTGCATTGTGGGCGGGTAAACCGTGGACAACCCCCGAGCTTGCTGGCGTTGATGCCGGTGGCGCTCAGCCCGCGTTCTTAGCCGGAAAGCGCGCCAACCCGCTGCCGCCGGTGTTCTGGGACAGCGCACAATCGCCATCGGGCATGAACTGCCTTGATCAGGTTGTCGCTTCAGTCTGGCAGGAGTCGTACTCGCACCACATCACCAGGCTGATGGTGCTGTCAAACATTGCCACGCTGCTTGACATCAGCCCGCGCGAGCTGACCGACTGGTTTTGGGCCGCTTATGCGGATGCGTGGGACTGGGTTGTGGAGCCAAACGTGCTGGGCATGGGCACCTACGCCACGGGCGAAGTGATGACCACCAAGCCGTACATCGCTGGTGCCGCGTACATCAACAAAATGAGCGACTACTGCCGGGGCTGCCGGTTCAAGCCCGATGTTGACTGCCCACTCAAATCGATGTACTGGGCCTTTTTAGAGCGTCACAAAGACAAGCTCAGCAGCAACCCGCGATTGTTCATGCCCATGCGGTCACTGGCAAAGCGGGCGGCCAGCGCCAAGGCGGCTGATGCAAAGGTGTTCGACCGCGTCGTTGAACTGCTTGTACGGGGCAAACCGTTGACGGCCAAGGCGCTGCTGTAAGCCGATATGGCGGTGCGGCATCGCAATCATGCTCCTCGGCCAGCTTCGTCTTAGCCGTTTACCGCTCTGCAAGGCTTCGCTATCTACGGTCGCGGGCTGTAACAGTCACTTCTTTTGCCGCCGCACCATGACGGTCTTGTTTTCTTCAATCGGCAGGCCATCGGTGAACTCCCATCCCTCACTGCCCATGAGGTTGATGTAGTACATCCGCAGGTTGAATCGCTCAACAAACTGTCCGGCGTTGTTCTCAAAGACAATGTCGCGATCATCAAGCCGCAGGGGCGGTAGCAATTCCTGAGCAGCGAACTGCCCGACAACGATCGCACGATCAATCTGAAGCGTGAACTCCGCATACTCCCACTTGATGCAGCCCGGCCCGCCACGGAAAGTGGGCTGCAACCCATACTGCGTCGCAGGCCCCGCGCCAGTTGTTGTGCCAGCGCCAACCAGCGTGCCAACGGCAACCAGCGCCGCAGCTGCCCCAAGCAGTGTTGCGCTGCGCAACAGAATGTTCTTTGATATCAAATGCGGCTGTGTGGCATGAAGCATGGTTGATCCTTCTTAAAAACGACACCCATGAGCGAACAACTTTACCGGGCTTAGGCTGCCGAGTGGGGTTACGTTTATCGGGGAAACCACCAAAGCCCGCATTCCGAAGCAAAGTCAGCCCTTTTCATTATTTGCCGCCCGCTGTCTCAAACTCCCCCTGCCGCTGCTTCACCCGTTCCAGCATCGCCTCCTGCCCTTTGCCGTACAGCCGGTGCCCCATCTCCGGCACAATCTCAACAACCGCATCAGAGCCGAGCTTCGCCAGCGATGCCTTAAGCAGTCGCGCTGCACCATCGAGATAGAAGTTGTCAACGTCACCGGCATACACATGAATCTTGCCAGCAACCTTTGGCCCCAAATCTGCCCAGTTTCGCTCCAGAATCAGCCGGATGTCATACTTCTCCCACGTCTTGGCCACCACCGGGTTCACCTTGCCCGTTGCGCGATCAAACACCTGCTGCGGTTTGCCGTCGGCACCCTTGGGCGAGAAAACCGCCTCGAAGCTGTGCACCTGCCCGCCAGGGCCAAGCACGGTTTCCAGCGCCACAAAATCGTCGTAGTACAACGCAACGCTTTCACCCGTCCGGGCGATTGGTCGCCGTGCGCCGCCTTCGGTCTTGAGCATGTTCACATCCGCCGCCGTCAGATCAATCTGCTGAAAGTCCCGAAAATCTACCGGGTCTGGCACATGCGACCAGCATGAATCAAACCACGCCGGGTACGTGACCACCAGCCAAAGGCTTGACCAACCGCCTGATGAAACACCCGTGGCAAAGCGCCGCGATGCGGAAGCCTTGAGCCGGTCCTCCAGCTTGCCCGCACCAACGCTCTCCGCCACCGCCGCCAGCGGGCCACCAAACTTCTTTTCAATCGCGGGCATCATCTCCAGCGTCAGCACCTGGCCCCACGGTCCGGTATTGGCCGAGTCCGCAAACACGCTGTGACCATCGTAATTGCTTGCATCCGGCACGACCAGAATGCAGCCGGGCGCAAACTTGCGGCCCATGCTCGCCACACTCTGATGCTCGCTGCCAAAGCCAGTGACCGAGTATACCACAGGCCACGTCTTACCCGCGGCAACCGCCTCCTCGCTCCAACCATCCGGCAGAGAGACGCCAGCCTTGACGGTGTACTCAAACCCATGAAACGCCGAAAGCGCTGGCGAGACCATGACAAACTCTTTTGTCTTGGCGCTTCCGGGGAACTTGGCCGCACCAACCGTCTTACTCAGCTTCAGCTCCACGGCCTTGCTCGCCGCATTCACCGCAGCACCGGCAATCATGGTTCCACCCTCACTCACAACCACATCCACCGGCTCGCTGTACACATCACCCTCACCCTGCCCCGGCACGGGCCATACCCGGCTTACCCGGGCCACGGCCTGTATCCGGACCTTACTGGCCTTTGCAAACCGTGCCTGGAACTTGGCCACGTCCGCGGGAAAACGCATCACACCATCGGCGTCAGCCTTGATCTCAATAACAGTCCCGGCCGCCTCATTGCTCACATCACGTGACAGCACCATCGGCGGCTGAAACCAGTTATTCACCATCATCCGCGGCTCACTGCTGGCACCACGTGCCGCCGTCATGACAATGTACACCCGCCCGCTCAAAGGCTTGCCCAGCAGCGCTGCATCCCAACTGACATTGTACGTAAAGGTGTTGGCCACCCCAACCGCTGCACTGCTTACCTCAGCCCCGCTCCGTGCTGGCGTTGCCGCTGGCGCGGCCGTCGCCTGGCAGAGCGCGACCGGCGTGATCGCAAGACTTGTTCCAAAAACGCCTGCCAAGACCGAAAGGTGCAACGTTCGCATGGCAATTCATAGCCCCCAACCAGCCGCCGCCCGCGCCAAGTATTTGCCAATTTGGTCAATTGATCATTTAGTAGTCTGGTTTGCCCCTTCTAAACTACCCCTTGCCCGAAGCACCCGCCATCCCGGTCCACGCCGCCTCGCCGTTCTTTGCCCTCACGGGCGATCAGTACGCCGCGGCGTGCATTGCTGCGGGCACTTCCGGAGCGGATGTTTTGGCCATGAAGCGGTACGCGAAGCTCTACCGCGGCGGGGTGACGGAGCAGCCCCACTTAACAGTGATGTTGCCCGAAATTGTGCGCACACAACTGTCCGAAAGTGCGGAGGGCACGGTACTCAAATTCACCCAGCGCGTGCCGGTGGATGCCGCCCACCGGCCCACCACACTGGCAAGCAGCGCTGGCGAGATTGGCAGCGGAATCGGCCTGCCGGTGCTGCAACCCAGCATCACATCACTCGAGGTTGAGTCGGTGCTCATTCCAATGATCGGCCGCAAACGAATTCGCACGTACACCCTGTGCGTGTCCAGCCAAGTTGGCTGCGCGATGGGGTGCGGCTTCTGCCAAACGGCGCAAATGGGGCTCATTCGCTCACTGAAGGCGGAAGAAATCGTTGCGCAGTACTTCGCGGCGCGCCACCAAGTGACACGCCCGGATCCGACGGCCGAGATCGCCAACATCGTGTTCATGGGCATGGGCGAGCCGCTGGACAACCTACCAGAGGTGCTGCGGGCCATTGCAGTGCTTACCGACAGACGCGGGCCGGGACTCTCGATGAGCAAGATCACGGTGTCAACCGTGGGCCGGATTGATGGCCTGCTGAAGCTCGCCGAGCAGGTGAACCAAACAGGCTGGCACCGGCTGGGCCTTGCGGTGTCACTGAATGCACCGAACGATCAGGTGCGCTCGCAGATCATGCCCATCAATCGGGCGATGCCGATGGGCAAACTTCGCGAAACACTGGAGAACTGGCCGTTTTACAGCGGCGTACACCTTTGCTTGGAGTACGTGCTGATTCCCGGAGTCAATGATGAGCCTGTGCACGCTGAGCAGCTTGCAGCGTTCGTGCGGGGAAACTTGTTCGAAGGCCCCGAGAGCATGGATGGTCAGGAGATCAAGCGTTTCCTCGGCCCGCCGCTGCGCGGGCTGATCAACATCATCCCGTACAACCCGCGGCATAATTCACCGTGGCCGGCGCCCACTGAGGAAGCCGCGGAGGCATTCATGCAGCGTGTTAAAGACCGGGGCGTGTATTGCAAACGCCGGCGAACCAAGGGGCGAGACACCATGGCAGCCTGCGGCCAGCTTGGCAACCCCGAGATCACCCGCAAGGCCGTGGCCGCTGGGCGGAATGCACCAGCCTGACCCACAATCGGGTACCAACCCTTGTTATGAAAACGATGGATACCGCCGTACCGTTTGCCATGAACAACGTCGCAGCATCAGACTCACGATCGTGCACGCCCCATTTCGCGATTGCGATGATTGCCGTGTTGTGCGCTGCACTCACGCTTTCCGGGTGCGCGGCCGACGATATGGAAGTCACCACATCCGATGCGCTCCCGGCAACGGGTGACTCACTCACCCTAGCCTCAACACTCTTAGATGGCGCTGTCGAGCAACACTTTGTTGATGCAAACGATGCTTCAAAGACCCTGACCATCAGCCGCGGTGTGCCGGGCACCAAACCGGGCGACACCTGGGTTGTGCGCCGTGCCGCAAACGGCAAGCCCAGCTCCGAGATGACCTTTATTCGGGAAGATGATGGGGCCGTCGCACTCTTGAAAACACTCGAATTCGTTGATGGTGTCGCGACAGTGTTCACCCCCCCACTGCTGGTGTTGCCGGTGAACATCCAGCCCGGCGTGGCGGGCAGGATTGAGCGGAAACTCTCAATAAGGGTGACCGAGTTGGACAGCTCCGGCCGCGATACGGGTAAGGCGAAGACCTCCGGCGAAGGCTCGGTCACGCTGACGTATCGCGGTGTAGTGCCACTGCCGGAAGACAACCAAAACGGCGGCATCGAAAGCGGCCGCCTTCTGGTGTCAAAGTTGCTCTTAGAACCTAAGCCCGCCTCGGTGGTGACTACCACCGAGACGTGGTACGGCATGCCGGCCGATGGCAAGAAGGTCACCGGCATGATCGCCGAGAAACAACGCACACGGGTGAAAGTGCTGGGCGTGCAGATTAGATCAAGTGACTCGGTGTGGGTTGCAGCACCAGCAGCCGTGAAGCCTTAGAAGCAAGAACGCACCGTTGGGACCAGTTGGGCTGGGCAACGATCCACCGCGTGCCATTTCTTAGTGTCCAGCGCTACGCCCTTCCAGATCGCGGAGAAATTTGTGAACCGGTTCAAATGATCCGAAGTAACGCCGGTGCGTTCGGCGGAGCGCTTCTTTGCTCTTGGCTTCCAGCAACACCACATCATGCTTGGTTCCCGATGCGTTGAGTTCAAGCTCGAGTTTAAGCCTCGCGTCCTCGGCCTCGCGTTTAGATGAGTCAGGAAACTCCAGCATTCTTATAGTGCGGGCCTGACTCCGGTTGTACTCAACCAAAAATATCATTTCGTTCTCCGTTCAAGATCGGCGATCGCGGAAATCATCTCGTTCAACCTTTCAGCAGTACGAGTCAGGATTTGACGCAGGGATGCATTCTCCGCAATCGATGCGGCCGTCAAACGATCTAAAATTTCCTTCTTCTGCTGTTCGTGGCTGTCTCGTTGCCTCTGCATCAATTTCACACGGAGGGCCTCTTTGCCCTGAAACGCGAACACGCTAAAGAGCCTTTCCCAAGCGACGACCATTTTCCGCTCAAACTCGGCACCGATAACTGAAAATTCGTCGAAGGCCACTAGATAGTCTTCCATCGTTACCTTTTCCAGCTTTTCACAATTGACTATCAAGATTGACGATTCCTCAAGCATGCTTTGCCACTCAGCCGGACCGCCACCGTACTTTATCGCAGGATCAAGTAGATCGGCAGACCGCTCCGAAAGCTCCGCCCAAAGATGCTGCAACAATGTCCGCACCTGAATCTCCACCGCCCGACTCGCTGCCTCAACGACCATGTGGACGGCCCGGTATCCGGAACTAGGGTGATCCCGTCGGTCAGTTATCGCTGCCTTTGCGAAGGCCTTTTGTAGCGACGCGACGACTTGGTCCTGCTCGCCCAAATTCGCCACCACGATTCGGCACCCGGCGATATCCTGCATTTGGCTTAAACGAATGCTCTCCCGCTGGAGCTTCTCAACGATCGCTGAGGTTGACTTGGCACGCCGACCAGAGGGATCCAAGTTGAGGTTCCGTGTGATACGGACTACATCGTCATATGCCTCACCGAACGACCGGCGGTATTCTTCCAGCAACTGCAGATCGGCCTCGCTCTGAGAGTTCACCTTCAATCGCTCACCGAGTCTGTCAATTTGTGTCTTAGTGAGATTCGCCACTGACTGCACTGCTCCACGACAATCCGGTGAGTTAAACGCTGCATCTTCCTCAGCCAAAAGATCGAGGCACACAGCGAAATAGCGTAGGACCACCGCTTATTGAATGAGGCGTTATGGCCGTTGCAAATACAATCGCCGCACCGCTCACTCGGAGCCGCGCTGCCCAACCACAACCCGCTCCAGCCCGTCCATATCCTTTAGCACCGCAACATTCACCAGCCCGCCCGCCACGAGCAGCTCCGCGCAGGCCTGGGCCGTGGCGCTGGCCACCTCAATGGCCACAATCCCGCCCGGTGCCAGGTGCCCTCGCACGCCAGCCACAATCGGCCGCACAAAGGCCAGCCCATCGGCCCCGCCTCGCAGGGCGTTGTGCGGCTCATACTCCTTCACATTCGCCGGTACCGCATCCCACTCACCATCCGGAATGTACGGCGGGTTGGCCGTGATCACGTCAAAAATCTGATTGCCCAGCGGTGCCAGCAAATCGCCCGGCTTCAAGCTCACCCGTGTGCCCACACCAACCAATGCCACATTCTCCGCAGCCAGCGCCAAAGCATCCGGTGAGATATCTGTCGCCAGTACCGTCGCCAGCGGCAGGTTCTTGGCCAGTGCAATCGCGATGCAGCCCGTGCCGGTACACACATCGGCAATTCGCAGTGCCGGCAAATCACCCCGCCCACGCTTAAACAGCTTGGCGGCGGGCTCGGGTTGCGCATCCGCCGGGGCAGGATCAGCCGGCGCGATCGCAGCGGGCGCAGCCGAAGCACCAGAGCCAATCTTTCCCACCTGTGCCAGCCTCGCCGCATGCTGTAGCACATGCTCAACGAGTGTTTCAGTGCAGTGCCGGGGAATCAGAGCACGCTTGTCACACCGCAGCTTCAGGGAAAAGAAGTAGGTCTCGCCAGTGAGATACTGCACCGGCTCGTGCTTGAGCGCCCGCCCCGCCATCGCCCGGAGTTTGTCCAGTTCATCGGCAGTGGGCACACGATCAGGCTCGGTAAACAGCTTCATGCGGTCGCATGAAAATGCGTGGCACAACAATATTTCGGCGCACAATTGTGGCTCGGCCAGAGCATTCTTTTTCATGGCTTCCAGCAGCCACGTGCGCAGGCGGCGGGTAGTCCACGGTTCAGCCCCTGTGGTGGTGTTTGTCGCAGCAACTGATTGACTGATCCCGCTCTGGCTCATGTTCTGAGGTTATCAGCAGTGCAAGCCGAGAGTGACCACAATGGGCGGATTTTGTGGCCCAATTCGCGCTGGCGGGCCGCGCATAGCCAAGCTTGCTTTCAGCGCGGCACGGCACGCAGCAGGCAGGTTTGGGACTCCGGGTAAAACGCCGCACCCGCCAGCACCGCGTGCGGGATAAGCGTTGTGGACCCAAGCTCGCACCGCACCGGGGCAAACTGGCCATCAAGCGACCGCAACATGCCGCCGCCCTTGACCACGATCAGCACCTCGCACGAAACCGCCCCGCGGCCAAGTTCTACCTGTTCTCCCGTGCTGGCCAGCACCGCATCCAGCGTGAAAAACTCGGTCGAGACGAGCCTGGCCGTATCAAGATCATCGGGCAAGAACGCCGCGGCAGGGGCTGGCCCGAAACCAATACAGGCAAGCGCCTCGGCAATATGCAACTGCCGCCCGGTACGGCCCCAGTCAAAGACACGGAAGGTGGTATCACTGGGCGTTTGCACTTCGGCCACCAGCACCCCGGCCCCGAGCGCGTGACACGTGCCCGATGGCAAGTTGTGACACTGCCCGACCACAGCCGGCACGGCGACTAAATCCGCCGTGACCGCGTTGTCACGAATGTGCGCCTCCAGCAGCGCTGGCGTGACGCCGGGCTTGATGCCCTTATAAATCACCGCACCCGGCTCGGCGTGCAGAATGTACCAACACTCGGTCTTGAGCTTCGCGGCCGGATACGCGATTGCATATCGCGGCGATGGGTGTACCTGGACAGAAAGGTTTTCCTTTGCATCGAGAAACTTAATCAGCAGCGGAAACGTGCCGCCTTCAGCCAGCTTAGCGCGACCCAGCAGCGCCTTACCCCATGCGGTCATGGCCTCGGCCAGCGTACGGCCCTCGAGCTCGCCAGCAGCAATGACCGACCGCGCAGCACCGCCACCAGCGCCGGAGGCCGAAGTCGCGGCCAAGTCGGCAAGCTCCCACGATTCACCGAACGCGCCGTCACCGGGCAAGGTTTTGCCTAACTTCTCGAGGGTGCGACCTCCCCAGACTTTTTCATACACCATCGGCCGGAACTGCAGCGGATAGCACGCGGGCGAGGGGGACGAGGTTGCGTTTGAGTCTGATGTGGGCATGGGTGAGGCAATCGGGCGCTGCGGGGCACCGGGAGCGAGGGGCAAATCGAGTCGGAACAAGCACTGGCAGAAGCAGAATATAGTGCAGTTCGATCACTGCCAGCATTCCCCGAGCTCGCGACCACACCCAACCACACCGCAGTCGGAAGGAAAAGCAGTGACGTCAGAAGGTCCGCCGCATCGGTGGAGCACGGCGACGCAGCTGAGCTTGCACTGGTCCCGGCCAGCCGGTTTTTCTGGCCTTTCGCTTGCCTCGGGCGCACCACCGTTGCCGGTGGCGCAGCGAGCCGTTCTGGGCGAGTAAGCCACCGGTTCGGACGCAATTTCTCATCTTGGCGGTTTGCTTTCCGTCCGACTTCAGGCGGGCGACTGCCACACCCTACAAGCCAGGCAGATCCACACACAGCAATGCAGAGAAGCAAAGCCACACGATGCGATGCCCCGATTCTCCACTCACTTCTTCGGGCTGGCCACATGCTGATCGATCAGGATCGGGTTGCCATCGGGATCGATGATCATCAGGTACGCAGGGCCGGTGGTGGATTCATCGGCGGCCGGCGTGGGCGTGAGGCCGCGGGCCTTAAGGGTTTTCTGCAATTCGCGGATGTCCTCAAACTCCGGAAGGGTGGCCTTGCGATTGTCCCAACCGGGATTAAACGTGAGCGTATTGCGATCAAACATGCCCTGAAAAAGGCCGATGGTGGTGCCCTCATTCTGGAGGACGATCCACGTTTTGCCATCGCCATTGGTCATCGTAAAGCCAAGCTTCTCATAAAACTCACGAGATTTGGCAATGTCTTTTACGGCGAGACTGACTGAGAAATTGCCGAGCTTCATGGCGGGATCTCCGAACGGACGGGGGCTAGGAGTGGAAATGACAGGGGCATCAACCGAGCTGCCCGCTGGCAACGCGCTTTGCGATTGGTTGCAAGCAGCGAGAAGAGCAGTGAACATCGCCGCGGCTACGAAAACGATGAATCGAGGCATGGGAGACTCCGAAAACGGGTAAGCTATTCTTCGTGAATTCACAATACAGTACTCCGACAGAACTCCTCTGGCACATCGCCAGCGACTGGTGTCCGCCGTTCCAGTCGCTTCTGCCGAGAGTAAATCCGTAACCCGGCGACTAGCCTTGCTTACACAATCTCATACGCCTGATCGATTCCATTTTCTAATTCAATGACCGGCTCGTACCGGTCCAGCTGGCCAGCATCGACCGAGCTGGCGGCATCTGCGAGCAGCGGGATGGATGCAAGGCTCGAACAGGTCATCACAGAATAGATGTCCCACTCTACATTGGCATGGTTCAAAAAATACTGCAAGACAACGCCCCTCCGCTGTGCAGTACCCAACAGCCACACTTCGTGCAACGGCCGTTCGATCTCCGAGAGGGCGGTATCGCCGTGTGCCGTCTGCTTCCCAACCACCTTGCCACGCTCCGCCGTCAACCACTCTTCCAGATCTCACGGTAACACTGAATCTTGTCCGAAAACGCTGAGATTTTGCCGCTGATATCAGGGTGACAGCACGCCAATAGAACTTTTTGTGGCTGACATTCGAAACTCGTTCGATACTCTCGATGCTCCGCCTCGAATCGTCGTTCAACTGTCCGCTGCCGCGATGCCAGCTTGAGCTTCCTTGATCGCGCCGGAAGCGTCACGACATTCGTCTTCCTGCGGATCGAACCAAACACCACTGCTCATCGACGAAAAGGGCCGCAGCTGCCGCCAATGCGCAGGCCATCTCGTTGAGATCCCCACCCCAGCGGAAGTTCCCCACGATGTCCAATCCGGAAAGTCGAACGGCAAGGTGCGGGTAAGCCTCGACCACATCGGAGGCAGGCATCACATCAAACTCAAAGCCGCTGTCTCGTCCCTTAAAAACTGCCGGCCAAAAGCCGGAGTCTGTACCAACGTTCACAACGGAATCGAGCTTCACGTCAAAGCCGAGCGAGTCGATTGCGGCTTGCCACCCGCGAACATCAGGGAGTGTGCGTTTTGAAAGAAAGACGTGCAATTCCATTGACATCGGTACTCTCCGCAGTCGCAAACTAAGAATCAGAGTGACAGTACGCCAGTTGAACTTTTCGTTGTCGCCGTTCGGGAATGGAACGGTCTTGCCGGTCTTAACTCGTTGCTCACGTCAGGATCAACTCCACTCCATCTTCCGTATCTTGGCCACCGGTGCCGTGGTCCCGAACGATCTCCACGAGCCAATCCAACACCGTCGGACCCACCCCCAATCTGGCAAGCTCGAGTTCCGCTTCGACTCGGGCGCGATCGGCGGGATGGCATCGGTGCAACCGGGCGTTGAACTGCCTCACCGTCTCAATGTGGCCAGGCCGCTCGCGAGACAGATCGCTCACTTGCTATCTTAGCACGAATCCACCCCCGGGAGTTCCGAAACCACCACGAAGAATGTCGTTTAGGGAATCGAGGTTCTCCCCCAACGCGCACCAAGAATCAGCACGCGCTCGAGTCCGTCGTAAAACCCTTCGAGCGTTGAGATGCGGTCTTCATCGACGGTGAATACGGCCTTCGATATTTCTCGTATAAAAACCCTGTATATCAGGGTGACAGCACGCCAATAGAACTTTTCTTGGCGGGCGTTAGCGTGTGGGGGCAGTGGTCAGGAGATTGATGGCATGCAACCTTGAGGACGCGTGCAATGGCCGGGGCGAAAACACAAACGATCCGAAGGCGAATCATTCGTGACGATGGGCGATCGCCATCACTTCACGGCTGGGGTGGTCCCAGATTTCCCATCCATCCGCTTCAGTGACTCAAGCAGAAAGTCCATGTCGGTGAATGGATCTCCGCCGGTGCGCTTCCAGTGCACACGGCCCTTTGCGTCAATGAGTATGGTCGAGTGCAACTCCATCTCCTCGAAGTCGTCGTACGAAGTGAATCGACGGGCGTTGTCGTGGTCGCGATCCGAGAGAAGGCGGATCGACAGTTTACTCAGTTTTTCCGAGGCCTTGTTCTTTTCAGCCGTTGTGCTGCTCACCGCAAGTACGACGGCGTTCTCACCTTCCCAATCAGCAGCGCGGGCGTTGATCGCCATCAACTGCTTCACACAGTGGGGGCATTCGTCTCCGAGATAAAACACGAGAATGACGTTCTTGCCGCGGAAGTCCTCGAGACTGACGGCCTTACCGTCGGTGTCAACGCAATCCAGTTGTAAGGCGGCGAAGGGCTGCCAGTTTAATGGGCCGATGTTCGATTGTGCGTCCAGCGAATATGGCTGCTCGGGCGCGGGAGTTTGCGCGATCGGAGCAGCGCTTAGGCCGAGGGCATCAACGTCTGCTTTCCACTTCAATCCCGGATCGCAACTGGACCAGATATAGGCGAAACGCCCGGCGTATTCGGTCGCTTTCTCACGATTGCCGGACTTGAAGTACGCCTGTGCCAGACCGGCGAGCGAGAATGCGTCGTTTCGCTCCTGCTTGAGAGCCCGTTCGTAGGCTTCGATCGCCATCCGATTCTCACCAGCGCGAAGATAGACGTCGCCGAGCAGGCGATTGACCGGCCAAGCCGCGTTCGGCGGATCATCAAGATATTGGCCAACATCGCGTTGTTTCTTCTCGATGGCCGCCGCCTCGGTGAGGAAGCGGGTCGCATCGAGGAGGTTGCCTTCGGCGGCGCAGAGCAGCCCTTCGGCGGCATTGAGCTCGATCGCGAGAGGATTCTCGGCGCTCGGGCTCGGGTTGCTGCCCTTGCTCGCCGCCGCGCGCGTCCGCACCAGATCCTTGACATCGGCGAGGCGGCTCCGGGCATCGACGGTCTTTCCCTGCCCGGTGTAGGCGAGCGTCTCCACAAACGCCCGTGCCAACTTGTCGTCATCGGTGTCGCGCCACTGGATCGTGCCGGGCCTCAGGATGTCATCCCACTGTTCAAACTTGATGAGCGCGCGGGTTTGTGCGGCCATGCCCTGATCGGCCGTGCCGTACTCCGGCCCCGTGCCGCGCTTGGGTTCGCGGGGTGCCGCGAGCATGTCGCCCGCGCCCTGAAGAGATGCGGCGGCCATGCCGAGCTGCTCGTGGATATAGCAGAGGTAGTTGCGGTTATGGGCGTAGTTCCAGGTCTCGAACGGCAAGGCCAGCCGTTCGTTCATGTAGCGAAGTTCGACGCGGGTGGCGGCATCCATCGAGCGGGCGGCCTCGTGCCACATGCCGATCTTGGAGTAGTTGTGCCCGGGCATGTGGTTGGAATGGCCGATGCCCGGGGCGATCTGGCCGTACGCCTGGCAACTGGCGATTGCTTGCTCCGCGAACACGCCATCCCAGTTGTGAATGCGTGTGTGGTGCGCTCCGGGGTGATCCGGATTCTTCCGGAGGATGTCGCGAACGATCATCTCTGTGCCCAACGCATTACCCGATCCGATGGAGAACATCGCGAAGAGCGTTTCGGCTTCCACATCGTCGGGGAACTTCAAGACGAGTTCCTGAAGCTTCTGATTCAGGGTTTTGGCGCGATCTAAGGCATCAACGCTCATCGCGCTGTCCCATGCCTCGATGTACATCCGCTCACGCAGCGTAACCGAGTCCTTGCGTCGGACCGCTTCCTTCAGGAAGTCCTTGTACCGCTTGACCTCGGGGAAGTCGCTCAGCCCGGTGGACCAACTGAGCCCGGTGCGGGCCAGCCCCCAATAGGCCATCGCGCACTCCGGATCGAGCTTCAGGCACCAGCGGAAGGACCGCTCGGCCTCCTCATACCAGAAGGATTGCAGCAGCGCGTTGCCCTGATCAAACCACTCTTGGACCTCGGGTACCTTGGTCGTGATCGGGAAGTGCGCCTTGCCAATCCCGGGCATGGTCCAAGGCTTCTGTCGCAGGCCAGTGTCGAAAGCGCTGCCGTGCTTGGAATGGCCCATCGGCTCATCGGCGAAGGCAACCCGTACGGCCGCCACTCCAAAGAGAACCAACAACACGATACGCGAGACACTCATGAGTACTCCGATGGTTGCGAGACAGCAGATCAACAGCGCGCTTGCCACCGCCAACAACAACTCTCACGAATAGTTCGGACTGTTCGGGAGGGAGGTCGCGAGCAAATACGGATGATAACCAAACGAGAAGCCACACGTGAGCGGAATGCCTGCGGGCGATCGCGGAATTACTTGGGCTCGTTGGAATCACGATCACTTCGCGATTCATCGGGCCAGAAGGCCCTTTCGGCTTTGTTACGCAGATCAGGGTGACAGTACGCCAATAGAACTTTTCTTGACGGGGTTAGGGTATGGGAGCCCGGCCTCCGGCGTTTGCTGGCAGCCAGAGCGGTTTGAGTGGTTGCAAGGACCGACAGGCACCGCCGCTGCGCGTCACGGCTAGGAAGCCGTCTGTCTGCATTGCCGGATATCGAACCTGCTGGTGGGGGTAGTGGGTGAGGTTTGGAGCGGGAGAGCGGGCGCGTCTCCCGCTTCATCAACGTTGAGCACTTGTCCGGTCGTTTGGTACCGTGTGCTGGAACTTTGGAATCAAGAACGATTGTGCCATATTCGACTTCACGGCCGAGAAGCCCCTTTCGCTAGACGAAGGCTGTTTAGCACGACGGACACGCTTGAAAAGGCCATCGCTCCACTGGCGATGATCGGTGACAGAAGCCAGCCCGTGAACGGATAGAGCACGCCTGCGGCAATAGGAATACCCAGCGCGTTGTAGACAAACGCCCAAAACAGATTCTGCCTGATCGTGCGCATCGTGGCCTTCGAGAGAGCGATGGCCTCGGGGACCGAGCGGAGGTCGCCGCGGATGAGGGTGATGTCGGAGGCCTC
>JBBRKQ010000040.1:0-33213 GCA_038231815.1 Phycisphaerales bacterium | reverse complement strand
GACCTGCTTCATCTCGATGCGGGTGTGGTGGATGCCGGCGAGCTCCATGACCAGGGGGCGAAAGTCAATGCGCTCCTCGCTGGCGTAGTAGAAGCTAATTTTTTCGTTGCCAAGGATTGGCTCGACTTCAACGAGCTTCATACCAAGGCCAAGCTTGTCATTGAGCTGCCGGGCCTGCTTGAGCATCTCGGGCCGCTGACCATCAAGTGCGGATTGCCTGTTTAGATCATCAACCGTCGCTACTCGCAGCACCCGACCATCGGTAAAGAACGGGTAGTCTTTGCCGCCGGAGTTCTCGATGTACTGGAGCATGTCCTTGCGGGTGAGAGCGTGGTCGCATCCGCCGTTGGGGCAGGTGCTGGTGAGCATTTCACCAAGCTCGGTACCGCGATGGGTTTTGAGCACGACCTTGCTGCCGCAGCCGGGCTTGGCGGTTCCGTCGTACGGGAACTCGCCAATGAATTTGAGCGTGCCGAAGCGCACGACCATGCTCTTGGGTGCCTTGAGCTTTTCTTCGTAGAGTTTGCGGTCGGCTTCGAGATCGGCTTCAAATTGGGGGAGCGGGAAAATAGCCATGAACGTAAGGGTAGAGGACGTTTGAGAGTGCGGCACGTCCGAATCAGCGGTTTTGGCATGCGGCCGTAAGCGCCAAGCGGTTTACCGGTATGGAAGCGGGGCAAACCGGCGAGGGCCAACCGTGCGAGCAGCGCCGCGAACGCTAGAAAAAGTCGGAGCACCACGGCCGCTGGGTGCTGCTGAAGATGGCATCCGCCGTGTCAAGCGAGGTTTGGTCGCCGCGGAGAAGGCCCAGTCTTGAAAGTTCATGGGCTGAGGAAAACCCGCTGTAAAGTGCGGCCAGCGCCGCGATGTCCAGGCTTAGCCCTTCGGCCAGCCCTGCGACTAGACCTGCGGCCGGACCCGCGGCCGGACCCGCGACCGGACCTGTGGCCAGGCCTGCGGCCGGGGC
Organism: Phycisphaerales bacterium; assembly: GCA_038231815.1. Taxonomy (GTDB): domain Bacteria; phylum Planctomycetota; class Phycisphaerae; order Phycisphaerales; family UBA1924; genus CAILKP01. Next base: position 32,246 of record JBBRKQ010000040.1, on the reverse strand, counting down.
TTGTCCGGCCGGCGGAGAAGTACCGACGCTGGCATGAAGCGGGCGGCGGCATGTAGCGCTCCCGTTTCGGACCTCCAGCACCCAGGCACCGGCGTTGGCTGGCAAGACTGAGTCGGTGATGTGAAGTGTCAGGGCTTCGTGTCCGCGCACTCGGTAGCCACGCGACTCCGTCGCCGTGGGGAGGTGTGCGATCCGCATCATCCAGTTCTCGCCGCTCATTGCTGTTGCCGACTGCTGGGCCAGCAGCAGAAACAATGGGTGCCCAGCGCCGCCTGAGAGTTGAATTTCTTCGGTCATCGTGCCGAAGCGTGCGAGGAACTGCACAACCGCTCGGGCCGCTGCGGGCGTTTGGTATGCCACGTCCGAGAGCAGCAGGTTGCAGCGTCCGGTGGCGAGTTTGTCTTGGTGCAGGTACACGTACGCATCCAGCTCTGGCCGGGCGGGATCATTTGTGAACATGCCGAATCCGATAAACGGTTTCTCTCGGAAAAGCCTGACCCGACCCCAGATGTACGGCCCACGCTGCAGCATTCCATTGTGGTGCTGGGCAAAGCTTGTGTAGCAGGCCAGCACGGCGTGCTCATCCTGCGGGTTCAACTGCCGCCATGTGTGGCCGCTGGGCAGCGGGTGAGCTGCATCGCTCGAGGTTCGCAGGATGAGTGCATCGGCAGGAATCTGGTATCGCATCCGTGTCCCGGCCTGCTCGTAGCCCAGTTTACGGTACAGTGTTTGTGTTGATGCGTACAGCGTTGAGAGGCCGATCTTTCGCTCGTAAGCTTCACGCAGTACGCCTTGCATTGCAAGCTCGGCATATCCGTTGCCGCGGGCCTCGGGCGGTACCGCGACACCTGCTATGCCCAGCATCGAGACTGGTTTGCCGCCAAAGTACTGCCCCATCGGGATGGTAAGTACTCCGGCCTTGGGCTCACCGGGCTGCTCCGCTTGTGCCGTTGCCAAGACCCGATGGTCTGCCAGCAATGGTTCGATCCAATTTCGGCATCCTTCAAGCGGCGATGCGAAGGCCAAGTGGGTCATGCGAGCGATTGCCGGGAGGTCTGCCGGGGTGCTGTGGCGGAGCATCAGGTGTTCTGGTGTTTGGTCAGGCATAAGGTGCTCAGGCGTGCTGGTGAACGGTGAATGAATTTGGTCAGGTCATTGTTAGACCCGGTGTGGCGGTCAGGAGGGCTATTTGAAACCGATCGGGCAACATTGTGTATGTGCGGTTTCCGATCTCATTTGGGTGGTGTTCACGCCTTCGCTGCTTGGTACGTTTCGGTATCTTTGCTGCCCCAGCGATCTACCCTCGACCATGGCCGAAGATGTTGTCGTTGATCCTGCTGTGGCAACCCCGGCTGGTGGCTCCTCGGCGGGAAGTGCTCAGAGTCTGGTCGGTTCGCGGTGGCGCATCGGTGATGTGCTGGTGCGCATCGTTCTGCCGCTGTTTATTGCATCGGGTGCGCTGGCGAAGGTGCTGTACGGCTCGCCGTACGAACTGCCACAATTTATCTTGTACTACTCACGTGCGGTGTTTGGCCTCGGAGAGTTGCACACCTTTCTTATCATCGTCGCGACGGAACTTTGCCTGGCTCTCACGCTTGTGCTGCAGCGTCGCTGGTCGTTTCCGCTGGCGCGGATGATTTTGATCGGGTTCATCGCCGTATTGCTGCTGCAATGGTTGGACTCGGCACGACGTGGCGGTCCATCAAGCTGCGGGTGCTTCGGCGCAGCATCACCGCCGATTGGCATAATGCTGGCATTTGAAGGGGTGATGCTCATTTTGACGTTTGCGCTGCCGCGGCGAAGGGGGAACCCGGAAATCGGCAGTACGCGGTACTTTGTGCTGTGGATTTTGTGTGTGCTGGCGATTCTCAGCTCATTTTCCACGCAGCGGTTTGGTTTGATCGGTGTTTTGCGGCCCGATGCGGACATGGTTGAAGTTGAGCTGCTTCAGGATGCCAAGGGCCGGCGGTTTGCTGATCTGCGAATCGCAAAGTATCTGGACAAACAGCCAGCTGACTTGCCGAATTCTGAGCAGTACTGGGTGCTGTACCGGCTCAGCTGCCCGTTCTGCCACGAGCTGTTCAAGGCGAGATTCAATGTGCGCGACCCGGGTAAGACAACTGTCGCCGTCGAGATACCGCTGTTCCCGCTGCCGCCGAGTAAAGAAGCTTCGGATGATCCGCTGGGATTAATCTATGAGCCAATTGTGTGCGCGGGGTGTGAGCGGGCAACGTTACCGGGCGGCCGTGAATGGAAGATTCAAACACCACTGGTTATTCACGTCAAGGATGGCGTGGTGGTAGGTGTTGACCGGGCGGCGAATTGATTGGGCCAAAGCGCTGATCGTTCGCGGTAAATTGTCGTTCATACGCTGCCCTAGCGCGGGTTCCGGCGAACAATAGCAAGTGACCGCTCTCCACACCAAATCCTGTTCCAAACCCGGTGGCGCTCCGGTTTCGCTTTCGCTTCCCATCGCCGGTGAGGTGGCGGCCGATGGCACACCCATCAAAAAACACGCGCACACGCGCCCGCAATCAACCATGGGCAAGTGGCGGGCGGGTCTGCTCATTGCTGTTCATGCCGCCATTGCGGCCCACATCGTGCAGTGGCTCATCAGCGGTATGAACGATGGCGTTCGCAACACGCTGTCCCCGATAGAGCCTTCTGAGTCGATGTTCACTCTGGAAACGGGCCGACTCAACGCCGGGTTCATCATGTTCTCAGTGGCAATCCTGGCCACCGCTCTCTTTGGCCGGTTTTTCTGCGGGTGGTTGTGCCACGTGGTGGCTCTGCAGGATGCGTGCGGCTGGATCATGAAAAAGTTTGGTATTCATCCCAAGCCGTGGCGCTCGCGGCTGCTGGTGTGGGTGCCGCTGGTGCTCGGGTTGTACATGTTCGTGTGGCCAACGTTTCGGCGGATGGTGCTGCAGCCTGCTGCTGAAAAGCTGTGGGGGGGCGTGCCGGTTTGGATGGGCGAATCTCTGCCGCTGCGTGGGTTTACCAATCACTTTATCGTCGAGGATTTCTGGGCAACGTTCGCGCCGTGGTACATGGCCATTCCGTTCCTGCTGGTGTGCGGGTTTGTTGTGGTGTATTTTCTCGGTGCCAAGGCGTTCTGCACCTACGGCTGCCCGTACGGCGGCATCTTCGGGCAGGTTGATCGGCTTGCGCCAATCCGCATCAAGGTTGATGAGAACTGCAACTCGTGCGGCCACTGCACGGCGGTGTGCACCAGCAATGTTCGCGTGAGTGAAGAGGTGCGGGACTACGGTGTGGTTGTTGATGCGGGCTGCATGAAGTGCATGGACTGCGTAAGCGCCTGCCCGAATGGTGCGCTCTCGGTTGGTTTGGCGATGCCGGCGCTGTTCATTAAGCCGCGGGCACCAGAAACGGCGGCATTGGCCAAGCAAAAACAGCGGGCCCGGTATGACCTGACTCTTGGTGAGGAGGTCGTCTTTGGTGTTGTTTTCTATCTCATGTTCTTTGCGTATCGAGGCCTCTACGACGCCGTCCCGCTGCTGATGGCGTGCGGCTTTGCGGCCATCGGCGCGTTCCTGGTGCACAAGTGCTGGCGGTTGCTGCGTGATGCGAATGTTCGCGGGCCTTTTTGGCAGCTCAAACTTTCCGGCAAATTGCGGCCAGTGGGGTATGCCTTCGCGGCGGGTTCGCTGGTGTACATCGGCATTGGCCTGCAGGGGCTGGTCATGCACTTTGGCCAGTGGCAGGGCAACATGCTGTATGACCGGCTTGAGGTGCAGCGTGATGTTGTGTTCTCGCCCGGGTACGTGCCTGATCCGGAGCTCAAGTCCATGGCGCAGCGAGCGCTGGCCTGGCACCGGCCCTCGCGAGCGATTGGTGATGGTGGTATCGCCTTTGTCACAACCTGGGGCGAGAATGTTCGGGCAAGCTGGCTTGCCGCGGTAGCCGGTGACTTGCCGGAGTCTGAGCGCTTTCTGCGCCAGGCGCTGGGCGACGATTCGCCACGGACTGATCTGGCCCTTGGCCTGATTCAACTGATGCGACTCCGCTGCGCGACGCCGCAGGAGATTGATGCGCAGTTTGCCAGCTTTCTTGATCGGTCCCCCGATGCCAGTGGAATCCGCTCGGCATTCGGTGATCGACTGCTTGCCCAAGGGCGGCGGCAGGAGGCCACCGCGTTGTTTGCCAAGGCTCTTACGCTTCAGCCTCGTGATGTTGACACCATCAATGCCGCCGCCATGAACCTGCTGCGACTCAACCGCGCTTCTGATGCTGAGCAGGTGCTGCGTGATGGTTTGTTGCAGCGGCCCCGCAGCCCGGTGCTGCACACCAGCCTGGCGCAGGCTTTGGTGATTCAGAAGCGTCCGGCAGAGGCGATTGAGGCGATCGCTAAGGCCATTGCGCATACACCAACGAGTGAAAGGCTCCTTCGCCATGCCGATTTGCTGGCGGGCTTTAAGAATTTCCAAGAGTCTGAGAGGCTGATCCGCCAGGCCGTGGCGCTTGACCCAACTGCACTTGCGGTGCAGCGACTTGTGCAGGTACAGCGGGCACAAAAGATCACGCCCGAGGTGATCATCCCGCAGCTCATAGAACTTGCTGACCGGCCCAACACCAGTGAAGTGACGCGCCAAGCTGTTGCCCAGCAGCTTTGTGATTTGGGAAGCCCCAGCTCGGCGATTGACCTTTACCGGCGCGCCATCGTAAAGCCCAAAGCCGATGCATCGACCGTGCGAAACGCCGCGGAACTCATGCTCCTGTTTGACAAGATCCCCGACGCCAAGACGGTTCTTGTTGAAGCCACGACCGGACGATTCAAAGACCGGGGCGAGCTGTTCCCGACACTCGGCACGGTTCTGTTTGCACTGAAGGAAACCGATGCTGCCAAGGCCGCCTTTCAGCGCGGCCGCGAGCTGATGCCGCAGCAAGACCCGATGGCGCAACTTGCCGAGGACTTGGTTCGCCTCAGCCGAACCGCCGAGCTTGCGGAGCTGTACGTCGATGCGGTGGCCAGATCGCCGCGGCACTTGCCCACCCGCATTAACGCTGCTGGGTTGGGGCTTACGACCGAGCGGTTTGATCTTGTAGAATCGCACGCCGAGGCCGGGCTGGTGGTTGATCCGTGCAATCCGACACTGCTGGACTACAGCGGGCGGGCAAGCTTCATGCAAGGCAATATGGAGCGGGCCATCGCCCGCCTCAAAGCCGCTGCGGAGTTTGAGCCCAACGCGGAGCGATTCTCAAACCTCGCGGATCTGTACGTGCGCACAAATCAGCCGGATTTGGCGAAGGCCGCCGCCGGACGCGCGGCGGAGCTTGCGCCGATCGGCCAGTGAGTCACACGATCAACCGTTGAAAAACAGAGCCCGGCATGACTGCCGGGCCTTGCTTTAGAGTGGTGTTTGGGGAGTTCCGTGGCCAGGTTATCCGTAGACATTAACTTTGCCGTTGCTGCCGTCGTGGTCACCATCTGAGTCACCAGCTCCGCCAGCAAACTGCGGAACACCGCGGCCGACGGACTGGAAGGGTTGTGCCTGCCCGGCCTGGGCTGCCTGACCGAGCTGCGACGCTTGAGGGGCCTGCCCGCCAACTTGCTCGCCGCGGGCAGCGCGCTGCTTGTCAATTTGCTCTTTGAACTTGGCGGGGTCGATGCCGTTGTCCTTGAGCACACCGCAGAGAAATTGCGAGATTTCCGAGTGTCCCTAGGAGATTGCGAGTGTTCCCCTCTGTTTGCGGTAAGTGATGTGTGGCCTCCTGGCAAGGCCGGAGCGGCCCGTGTCCCGATTGAAACGGGTTGATGGCGGGCTCCAGAAGCTCGGCCCGACGGCCAAAAACGCAATGACCCTGCCAGCGTGGTGGTGCCGGCAGGGCCATGATGTTACTAGCCTTGTTTACGTCAACCAAGCAAATGGGGTTCAGCGGTCTCGCCAAGTCTTCTTGACTTCCTGCACACCGATGAACACCTTCTCGTTTGACTCCAGATCAATAATCTCCAGCGAAACCTGGTAGTAGGCCACGCCACTGCGACCATCGAGGGCGCGGGGCTTGTCGTCGGCGACTCGGCCAAGAACGATGAAGTCCGCGCCAAGTTCGTTACGCATCTGCTTGCGAGTTTCGGGGCGAGACCATTCCTGACCTTGCGCACGCTCGGCCCGGATTGGGTCGCGCTGGTCGTTCATCGCCACAAACCGCACCTTGCCGGAGTTGATCAGTTCACGCTCAATTTGAGTGGTGAACATTTTCGTGTCGATGTAGTCCTGAGTGTCGTTCTTGACAGGACCAACAATCACCACCGGCCTGCGGCCGTTGTTCTCACGCACAAAGCCATCAATCCACGGGCGTGCCAGAGCATCGTTGACCATGCCCTGGTACACCTGTCGGGCATCGACATCGTTGAACCGATAGTCAACATCGATCGGGGCCTTGGGGTCCACCCGATTCACTTCTCGCGTTGGGGAGCAACCGGCCATGAATGTGCCACCCAGAAGCGAAAGGGTGGCCAGCGCTGCCGAGGTCATTGACAAATAAGTGGATTGAGTGCGCATATCTGATAGATCCTTTGAATCAGGAGAGTATTCGTTGCGGTTCGGCCTACGGATGTTAGTTCGTCCAAACTTTTCGGATCGCCTGCCGAACGGTGTTTGCCCGGTATATTCAGGCCCTCGCACCGGCCACAATCTGCTTCGGCGGTACCTCTCACGCCGCACGGGGCTGTGCAGGCGTGTGCTGGGGGGTGCAGGTACTGTGCTGTGTTTATTGGGGTACCACGGTGGCGGCTGGGATTTCGCCATCGGTATCCAGGTCAATGCTGGAAGCGGGGGGGATTGGGCACACCGCCCGAATCGACACGCTCACCGCGGGCTTTTTCGCAGCCCATTCTGGCAATCCGGAAAGCCGGGCCAGATAACTCCGGCTGACCGGATCAAACTGCCGCGCTGCACTCTCTGAGTCAACGACAGTGAACCGAAACCGCAGGGCGTCGCCGGATCGGCCCAGCATCCCGCTTATTGGTTGGGTGGCGGTCGCCAGCACGCCTCCGACTGGCCGAATCGTGATCTCCACACTCGCTGGCCACTTGATCGGATCATCGTTGTCATCGAGCAGTTCAACGTGGCACAGCAAGGTGGGCTCTGTCGCCAGTGCATCCCAGCGTGACAACGGGTGCAGCCGCACCGAGGCTGGCGCGAAAGCTGCCAGAACCGGGCCGATGTTCTCGGCAGTGAAAGTCACCCCTGACCCGGTTGAAGTCGCATCGAGCGGACGGATCTTGCCGCCGCAGCCCTGCAGCAGTGCCGTAGCCAGCAGCAAGGCGCAGGCGGGCTGCCACAAGCCCGCGCCATGGCGGCGAGACTCCGAGTTATTCAAGCCGTCGGCCATCCGGGGAGCGTAGTAAACGATTTGGCGTCCTGCCGGGCCTGCTTGGAACCCGACCGAAAGTTTACCGATACCCTCCGTCCATGCCCATTCGATCCGCCCAGCAGTCCGGTGCGTTCGCTCCTGCATCCGCAGCTTTGGCTCATACAGGCATGCCCCAAAGCGCCCAGCCTCACACGAGCCAGACCCTGCTTGGCCCATCGAGGGCTCATCGCCAGGGAGCCTGGATGCAGGCCGTGTGCGCGATCACGCTGGTCATCGGCGTCGGAGTTGGCCCGGCTCTGGCCCAGAAATCGGAAAAGGTAGAGCGAACCCCAACCCGCGCTGCTGAAGAGATTCAACTGGAAAAGATCGACCTCGCCGCGGCGGTTGCGCGAGGCGCTGGCCACCTGCTACTGATGCAGGAACGGGCTGAAGGACAACCAGAAACAGTTTCGCCCAGCGAGTGGCCTTATGAGGGCGTGTACCGCGCGGGCGGCAAGATACCAATCGGCTATCGCGTCGGTGGCACGGCCATTGTCGTGACGGCTCTGGTCCGGGCTCCTGGCTACGACGCCGACGCCAAACGCGTGGGTGCCGTGGCAGAGGGGACCCAATTTATCTGTGAGCAGATCGCACACCCGCTGATGAGCTTTGAAGACTACGACGCGGGGTACGACGTGCGAGGCTGGGGCTACACCTATGGCCTTCTTTGCCTGTGCGAACTGCACGAGCAAAGGCGAATCCCCGCTGGGCAAGAAAAGCAAGTCGCCCGCGCGATGGATTTTTACGTGCAGGCCATTGAGCAAACCCAGATCCCGCAGGTTGGAGGCTGGAATTACGCTCGGCCCGCCGGCAAAGACAAGCCCGCGGCACCTAGCACGTTTATGACACCGTCAACCGTCCAGGCGTTGTTTGCGGCCAAGCGGTGCGGCCTCACCGTCAAAGATGAGACTGTCGCCAAAGCGCTTGCGTTTATGGAATCATCCACCGCTGCTACGGGTGACAACGCTGGCTCGGTGACTTATGCCGGGCCTGCCAATGCCAAGCGTCCCGAGGCCATCCCGGGTGCTGTGGGGCGGATGTGTGTGACGGAGGCCACCTTGGCCATGGCAGGTAAATCCAGCGAAGCCAGGCTGACTCGGGCCGTTGAGGCGTTTGTTACGCACTGGGACGAGCTGGACAAACGCCGCCAAAAGAGTGGCACGCACGAAGGCACGTACAGCGTGGCGCCGTACTACTTCATGTTTGCCCATCACTCCGCCAGTCAGGCAATTGCCATGCTGCCGAGTCAGGGCTCTGCGGCTATGGCAAAGCGCACCGCGCTGCAGGACAAGTGCAACGCCCTGCTGTTTCGGGTTCAGGCTGCGGATGGTTCTTGGAATGATCGTGTATTCAAACGCTCTGCCGGGTACGGCACTGCGATGGCCATGCTGTCCATCGGTGGTCCGGCAACGTGGGCGTGGCAGCCAGCGGCTGATGACACGGCAAAGCCTGATGCCGTGCCCACAAAAGAACCCGTGAAGTAGCAGAACGCCTGACCGGGCCCACGCCCGAAGATGTTGTTCGTTCGTACCTCAGACCATGCAATCGGGCGTACGTGCCGGTTGCGATTGCGAACGCGAGGCCGCGGCTTAGCGGTAGTATCCGGTGTTGTTGCGGGCAGCGCTGTTGCGTGCGTTCTGATCACCAATGACGCCGCCGCCGAGTGCGCCAGCCGCACCACCGATGATTGCTCCGATACCGGCTGAGCCTGTAAACGAGCCGACGATGGCGCCGGCACCAGCACCAAGCGCCGCACCGGAGAGGGCACCTTCGCCGGCGTTGTTGCAGCCCGTAGCAACGGAGAACGCCGCCAGCGTGAGACCGGAGGCCAAAAGGCTACCGCGAACAGAGAGGGCGAGGCGGCTGGGGTTGGTGTTAGAGTTGTAGAGTTTCATGGCAGTTTCTTTCGGTACAACAGGGATACGAATGCAACCGGCTGGGAGTTTGGGTGCGGCCGTCGTACATTGTTAGTATTCGCACACTTGGGGGTGTCAGGATTCATCGGCTCATGCTCAAATTGTGGTTGATTACCCGCTGGTATATGAGATAAGGTCCGGATAATTGGCAGACGGTGGATTGATGAGGCTCCAAGTGCAGATTCGTCCACGAATTACCCACAGAGCCTGACGGATGCACTGGGCGCAAGTGGGCATCAGCAGAGAAACCAGCGGCAGGAAGTGAGTTTGAGTGGGGGAAGCGATTTGTCCACCGGCGGGGTACCGGCTATTCTTCCCTCCCTGCAGTTTTTGAACCTTCAGACGATTTCCGCCATGCCGACCATTAATCAGCTCATCCGTAAGCCTCGCCAGTCGCCCAAGGCCAAGTCCAAGAGCCGCGACCTTATGCTCTCTCCGCAGCGCCGCGGCGTGTGCACCATTGTGCGTACGCAAACCCCGAAGAAGCCCAACTCGGCTCTTCGTAAGGTCGCCCGCGTTCGTCTGAGCAACGGCAAGGAAATCACCGCGTACATCGGTGGTGAAGGCCACAACCTTCAGGAACACTCCATCGTCTTGGTCCGTGGCGGTCGCGTGCGTGACCTGCCCGGTGTGCGTTACCACATCGTTCGCGGCTCGCTGGACTGCCTGGGCGTTGAGAAGCGCAAGCAGGGCCGCAGCAAGTACGGCGCGAAGCGCGCCAAGAGCTAATTGAAATGGCTTTGATACATCACCGGCTGCCGGAGCTCGATATCGAGTGCGACCGCCAGCCGGTTTTTCGTCTCTGCCGAACGTTTTTCTGTTTTCTTCATTCGGGCTTGTTGTGTCGAGTTGCCCTGACGCGTGTGCAGGGCAAGACGCCATCGGGGCCTGATTGGCCGCGGGTGATATTTCACCGGCTGCACGAGTTTTCTGGAGCATTGCTATGGGTTCAAAGTCATTTACCAATTCCGTCGCCCAGCTTCGTCCCGACCCCCGCTTCAATGACCTGCAGCTGAGCAAGTTTATCAACTGCATCATGCAGCGTGGCCAGAAGGCCTCCGCCCAACGCATCGTGTACGATGCTTTGGACGAGATCCTCGTGAAGCTGGCCAAGGAAACTGACCCCAACGCACCGAAGGAATCCATCGTTGTGTTTAAGATGGCCATTGACAATGTCAAGCCGTTTGTTGAGGTTCGCAGCAAGCGCGTCGGTGGTGCCAACTACCAGGTGCCGATTCAGGTGAACGCCAAGCGTCAGCAGGCTCTGGCCTTCCGCTGGATCATCGACTCCGTCCGTGGCGAGAAGGGTCGCCCAACCCACAAGAAGCTCGCCGATGAGCTCTTTGCTGCCGCCAAGAAGGAAGGCAAGGCCATGGGCGTTCGCGACCAGACCCACCGCATGGCCGATGCCAACAAGGCTTTCGCTCACTTCGCGTAAGTTCGGGCCAACAAGTAACCAGTACCAGCAAGCCCCGTTCTGCGGGGCTTGCTGCTTTGTATAGATTGTGGATATTCGTAGCCCGCTTCCACTGCGACCGTGGCTGAATCACGAGTCAGTGGGTTACGTTCTTGAACGCGGCACTTGCGCAACCAACGACCGACCGGATTCCTTGCCGAGCGAGCCGAGCCAACATATCACGGGCCCGGTCGAAAGTTTCAGGTGGTACCGGGTCGTGAAAATTTCGGTGTGGGCGATAGCCTTCGGCGAGCGGCGGCGATGGTTGTTGCGGCGAGCTTTTTGATGCGCGGCTCAGGCGATTGGCGAGGTCTAGAAAACCAGCATTTCTGTAGCCCGAATCAGCGATGGCAAAATATCTGGACTTTCTTGCCCGGCAGTGTCCAATTTGGTCGCATTCCTGCGCTTGTCTTCTAGCCCACGGCATTTTCACGCCGTCATTGGAGATAATCACTATGAAGAACAAGCACTTTGCTCCTGTTTCCCTCGCCACTTTGTGTCTGCTTGCCGGAGCCATGGCCGCCGTCCCGGTGACCGGTCAGCCCACAGGCAAGGACCTTACCCCGGAGCAGCTCCGTGATTTGTGGAAGCCGGTGAAGATGACTGCCTCGGAAATAGCCCAGCATGCGGCGATGCCGGACGTCAAGCGTGATGGTGCGCTGGTGTTGGCACAGTTGGCCGACAAGTGCAAGGCCACGCCAGCGACCGATGGTGCGGGCAAGAACGCGCCGAACTATTACATGTATCGTGGTTTTAAGGTGACCATGCCGCTGCTGCCCAAGCTGGCAGTGCAGTTTGCGGCCAAGGTTGATGCGGAGCAGCAGATTCAGTTGCTGCTGCAGCTTGGTTTGGCTGCCGAAAAGGTTGGCGGCATTGGTGAGAATCTGGTGCTGGTGGATGTGACCGGTGGCTTTGCCAGCACCGATGCGTGCCGCGCCGCAATTGAGAAGCTGACGGCTTCGCAGTGGATCAGCTTTGCGGCCCCGGTGTTCGCGGCACCGCTGGCGGAGGATGCGTGGTGGATGCCGACGCGTGATGTGGCGGTATCGGTAAAGCCTGAGCTGGCGGAAGCGGGCTGGACCGCGGCGGCGATGGTGGGTGAGGCGGCGCTGGAGTTGGTGTATATTGAGGCGATCGGTAATGTGCCGGGTGTGGGGCGCGCGGCCATGGCGAGTAAGAACGGCTTTGATGCGATGGTGACGGCAAATCGGCTGAATAGTGATGCACGGTTTGCGGGTGCGGAGCCATCGGCCTTGCAGCGGTTCATCCCAATGGTGATCGAGCCGAACGATCCGCTGTATGCGAACCAGTGGCATCTGAATAACACTGGAAGCCAGACCAACGACATCAACGCACCACAGGCGTGGGACTACACCACCGGCAACAGCAACGTTCGGGTGGCTGTGCTGGATGAGGGCACGCAGCAGGATCACCCCGACATCAATCAGAGTACGGGACGGGATTTTACGACCGGGGCCGCTGGTGGCGTGCCGGATGGAGATCCGACATCGAGCTGTGAGAGGCACGGCACACCCGTGGCAGGGCTCGTGACGGCACGGCTGAACAACAGCATCGGCGGTGTTGGAGTAGCGCCAGCGTGCCTGACGATTGCGTGCAAGGTAGCGGACCTGAACTATGCCCCGAATCCATGTGACCGTTTCTACACGGGGTTCAGCAATACGTGGGCGGCCAATGCACTGGCGTACTCGATCGCACTCAATGCGCGAGTATCGAACATGAGTTACGGCGTGGGTGGACCGAGCGTTATCTTTGAAAATCAGGTTCAAACAAACTACAACGACGGCATGTTGTCGGTCGCATCGGCGGGCAATAGCGGGGTGGCGGGGCTTGGGTATCCCAGTTCGGCGCCGTTTGTGATCTCGGTTGCGGCACTTAACTCCAACGGCACACGCGCTAGTTTCAGTACGTTTGGCACCGGGCTGGACATCTCGGCGCCGGGTGTGAACACGCCCTCGACGGACCGTACCGGTAGCGACGGGTACAACACATCGGCCGGTGTTGCGGGCAACTACACGACAACATTCAGCGGCACATCGGCATCAGCTCCGATTACTGCGGGGTGTGTCGCGCTGTTTTTCTCGAACAACCGCCTTGCCACGGCGGCCCAGGCAGCAACCGCCTTGCGATTCTCTGCCCGTGATCTGGGTGCCGCCGGATATGACACCGACTTTGGCTATGGCTTTGTCAATGCGGACGGCATGCTGGAGTATTACTCGCCCAGCAACGACAGTTGTAGCAGTGCAAGGGTTATTGGCACGCCGGTGTACACGAACACCACGAGTACACGCTTTGCGACCGCAATCGCAAATGAGCCCAACGAGAGCTGTGGCGCAGCTACAAACAGTAAGAGTGTGTATTACAGTTTCAACACGCTGGACTACGGCACAGCCACCATTGACACCAACGGCAGCACGTACGACACGGTGATGTCGGTATTCAACGGCTGTGGATTTACAATTAGCTTTGGTGGAGGCCTGCCAGTTTACCTTGCCCCCACCCAGATTGCGTGTGATGACGACGGTGGCGCCGGCGCGGCATCGCTGATTAGTAATCTGAGTTTGGTTCCTGGTACGACATACCGTATCAAAGTTGCCGAGTACGGCAGCAGCGTCAGCGGCGGGGGAGACATGACGCTGAACTTCAACTTCACGGCCACCGCCCCACCGAACGACGGCTGCAGCACCGCCACCGAGATTCCGGCGAATGCCTCGAACTATGGTCCGCCGGTGTACAGCACACGTCTGGCGACAGTCAACGCCAGCGCTTGCTTCGAGGCTTATGACGCCTGCATCACCGCTGCCACCGGCCACAGCGTGTGGTATAAATTCCGGCCAACATTTGTCGGCACCATGACGGCCCATACCGAAGGCAGTAACTATGACACCGTTCTTTCGGTGTATCGCGCGGGCATATTTGGCTGTCCGGTCAGCTTCAACGGCAACTGCATCCCGATGACCTCGGTGGGGTGTAACGACGATATCAACGGCTCAGCTAACCGCCAGTCTCGCGTGACCGAACTGCTGGATGCCAATACAACGTACTACATCAAGGTCAGTGAATATGGGAGCTCGGGCGATGGCGGGCTCCTCGACTTCAACTTCAGCTATGTTCCCGCGGCATGCAGCCCGGCTGATATCAACTCCGACGGCATCGTCGATGGCAACGACTTTACCAGCTTCATCAACGCTTTCGCCGTGGGTGATGCAGCGGTGGCCCCGGAGGCTGACATCGATAATGACGGAGTTGTTGACGGCACGGACTTCACGCTGTTCATCAACGCCTTTGGCGCAGGTTGCTAAGGCGGGGTATGACGGCAGGATTGTGTTGGCAGTACAAGTTTCCTCATGCCTGTTTCAATTCGCGGCGGACCCGGTTACACAGCCGGGTCCGCCGTTTTTTGCTTTGTGTGACCGCACGCCGGAAATGCCCGAAACTGGCGTTGGCGCGCAGGCGGAGGCCACTTGGGGGGTCAAAAGCCGGCATTGCAGCGAGCGTTCATCCAGTTCTTTGGATCTATTGGACGCCGCTGATTCCGTCAATCTGGGTGGATTGTGCTTCCCGGGGGCGGTCCGCAGAAACCTTGGCCACCCCGCGTGTTGGGGTCAAATGCTCCCTATCCTAACCCACGGAGAAGGGGCTGTTTTCAGTCGAGGGCGTGCAACGAAACGATTGATCCCACCTTTCGTTTCGGGTCTGGACATCGCCACGAAGCTCTGAATCAAGAAAGCGACCTCATCCAACATTCAACAGCGACACTTGTACCCGTCACCCTCGTACCGCGAGCGCTGCCAACTGATGGCGCACCAGAGGTTGTCGTTGGTGGTCAGCCCGCGGTCTGCAAGGATTCGGGGTATGTTCCCCATCCGTTGCCGCTGCCAGCAGCGGTCACGCTCCGTAAGGTGCGCTGGGCGTACGCCATAAGCATTGCCGTGCTTCACGCCACCGCGTTGCTGGCGTTTGTGCCCTGGTTTTTTTCGTGGACCGGCGTGGCCTTGGCCGTGGCCGGGTTGTATGTGTTTGGGACGCTGGGCGTGAACCTTTGTTTTCACCGGCTGCTCACGCATCGCAGCTTTGAGTGTTCAAAGCGAACCGAGAAGTTTCTGGCCCTGCTGGGCGTGTGCTGTCTTCAGGAAGGGCCGGGCCGCTGGGTGGCGATTCACCGCAAGCACCATCAGCATTCTGATGAGCAGCCAGACCCGCACAGCCCGCTGGTGCGGTTTATTTGGGGCCATGTTGGTTGGCTGATCGTTGAGAATCGCGATACCGATTCGATCCAGCTGTATCAGCGGTACGCCCGCGATCTGCTCAGCCAGCCGTTTTATCTCAAGCTGGAACGTCGCTTGCGCTGGTTGTGGGTGTATGTGGCCCACGCCCTTTTGTTTGCCGTCGCCGGTTTTGGCGTGGGATACTGGCTCACCGGCACATGGGCCGGGGCCGGGCAGTTCGCCGCCAGCATCGTGCTGTGGGGTGTGGTTGTTCGCACCGTGGCGGTGTGGCACATCACCTGGAGCGTCAACTCGCTGAGCCACCTGTTTGGATACGCTAGCCATGACACCGGTGAAAATAGCCGCAACAACTGGTTTGTTGCGCTTATTTCGAACGGTGAAGGATGGCACAACAACCACCATGCCGATCAGGTCTCCGCGGCACACGGCCACAAATGGTGGGAGTTGGACGTGACGTACCTGACCATCAAAGCCATGCAGCTTGTGGGCCTCGCCAGCAAAGTCATGGAGCCCGGCCGGCGGAACAAGCCAAAGGCTGGATAGATTCGGTTGCGGGCTCGGGTTTGATTGCGATGTGGCCAAACCGGCGGCGGACCGTGCCTCTACTTGCCGACTGCTGGAGACTGGCCGAAGCCACAAGTTCGAGCATCCCACTTGGCCCATGGGCGTATAGAAAACACCATGCAACACCGTTCCGCCGCACTGCTGCTGACTTGGCTGATGCTGTGCGCCGCGCAAGCAGGGGCGGTGGCCAGTACTGGCGAGGTTGGTGTGGCCACGGCCAACGGGCTGGCAGAAAAGCTCTTTGATCTGGCCAAGCGCCCGAATCAAGTTGTTCTGCTGACCACTACCGTGGATTTACCCGGTGATGACTTGCTGAGGCAGCCGCTCGCGGCCCGCCGGGCCGCTGGACTACTTGCAGAGCTTCATGCCAAGCAGATTGCCGAACTGTGCAGCCTGACGACTACCCGGGCGGCCAATGAAAAGAACAAAGATGAAAGCAAGCGTGTGTGCGTGGTACACATCACAGGCCCTGCCGGTGCCCGCCGAATAGCAATTGAGCAGTACCCCGATGGTGCGTATGTGGCGGTTGAGCTGAACGATTCCGCCAGCACGCCTGCCAGGCGGGAGGCGCTGCGGTCGGAGCTGGTTGACCGGTTCCTTGGGAACATCGGCTACTTGGGATCGCTAAACGTTGCCACGGATGATGCCGCCAAGCAGCCCGCGGGGGAGGTCTTTGCGGTTGATAAACCGTACCAGGCCGGTCCACTGGTGCTCGATGAGATGACGATTCGTGAGCGGCTTGGCTTTGGTGGTGCAGTGAAGTATGTGGCGGCGACGCGGGTACTCAGCAAAGAAAAGTTCTGGGCCCGGCTACCCCCGGGCTACAGCGTGGCCAAGCCTGCTGCCTTGGTGGTGTGGGTTGATGCATCGCCCATCGGCCGGCCGCCGCGCGATCTGTTTGAGGGGCTGGATCAGTGCGGTGCGGTGTGTATTGGTGCGGCGGAGTCGGGCAACGCACGGCCGGTGACGGAGCGGCTGCAGCTGGCGATGGACGCGGTGAACACTGCCAAGCGGCGCTGGAATATTGATCCGGCGCGGGTGTATGTCTCGGGCATCTCGGGCGGGGGCAAGATGGCGGGAGTGCTGCTCATGCTGGCACCGGAAGTTTTCACCGGCGCGGTGTCCATCGTCGGGCTGAGTTTTTACGAGAGCATCCCAACTGGCAAGCCGCGGGAAACATGGCCTGCGGAGCTCAATAAGCCCAGCGGTGCGCGGTGGGATCTTCTTCTGAAACGGCGGCTGGCGGTGGTGACTGGCGGCCAAGACTTTAACCACGCGCCGATTTTGGCCGGAGTAAAGATCTTTCGCCGCGACAAGCTTGATGTGAGATTGTTTGATGTGGCAACGATGGGCCACGAGTTACCGACACCAGCCGCGTTTGCGGAGCAGCTTGGGTGGGTCGATGAGGCGGGCAAGGCGGCAGCCTCGGACAAATAAATACTATCGGCTGGCGAGAAGTTTGGATTGTGGCCGCTGGGTGTGCGTTTGAGCCGAACCCAGCTGGCCTCAGTGGGCCTCAGTTGGCCTCAGTTGGCTCCCGGATCCAGTGGCGTTGGTGGGAAGTTTAGTTCGGGCTTGGGCGGCGCAACTGGAGCGGGGGCTGGCGCTGGTGGAGCGGGCTTGCTTTTCACATCCGCCGCCGCCAGCAGTCGCACACCGCCGATGAACTTATCAACATCGGCGGCGCGGGCTTTGGCCATCTCAGAAAAGCTCGTCAGTCCGGCTTCATCAGCAATCGGCTGAACCTCGGCGTAGTACTTCTTGGCTTCATCCGCGCTGCCCGCGGTCTCGGCAACAGCGGCCAAGCCAAACAGCGCGCCCAAGCTGTGAACAGCCTTAAAGTTGTCGCTCCGGGTGGCGTCAAGTACCAGCTGGTACTGCTTCTTGGCATCGGCCAAAAGGGCGGTGCGTTTTTCAGCGGTGAGGATGTCCTCGGCGTTTTTCGTGGTACCTTCGGGGGTCAGTTCTGCACCGGGCGCGAGGCCCTTGATGGCGGAGGCAAGGTAAATGTCTGCGGCGGCCATGCGGGCGAGGGAACCAACCTCCCCCTGTCCGGAGAAGTCTTCGGCCACGCGCAAGAGGTTGGTGGGGTTGCCGGCTTTGAGGGCGGCTTCGTACTGACCGAACGCATCACCAAGCTTGTTCTCACGCGCCTCGCTGAGCTTGCCCCAGCCAACATAACCGCCAACAACGAGCAGGATCACCAGCAGCAAAGGAGTCGAGAACCGCTTGAGCAGGTCAACAAACTCCTGATTCAGCCTGGATTCATCAAGGCCGGCGGAGGTTTGAATTTGTTTTTGACGATCGTCAAGTGCCATGGAGGGGGGAGTCCAAATTGCCAAATTTTCAGATGGCCAAATTGCCAAATGAAGGCAAGGAAACAAGGAGGGACTGGAGCCGAATCGATAGAGATTTGCGGGCGAGGGTGATTGCTCTGTGTGCGAGCATGGAGAGAAGGATAGGAGCCAATTCTGTGCCGGTTGACTTGCCGGGCGGGCCCGGCGTCCGGTGTTTATGTCTGGCGTTTACTTGGTTGTGGGGCTGATGGCGGTGAGGCGGGCGAATTCATAGCCGCCCTTGGTGGCGCCCCAGACCTGTTTGCCCGCGGCATCAAAGCCGCGGTCCCAGGTGCGCAGGCCTTGGGGGGTGATAACTGCCTCGCTGGTGGCGTAGCTGGCACCTTGCAGCTCGCTGGGGCAGTTGTTGCCGCTGGTGCTGCCAAGGAATGCGCCATCGCGAGTCCATCCGGGCGGGGTCACGGCCACTACTTCGGGTGCTACTTGGGTGGCGGTGGCCCGTCGCAGGGTGATCGAGCACCCTTCACGGAGCGAGAGCTGTTCGGGGGTGAACTTTTCGAAAATGGTGAGGGCGCGGGTGCCGCCGATGAACTGGGTGACCGGGGCCGGCAGGGTGTAAACATCGGAGCGGATTGTGCTGTCGGGCTGGAGGCTAAGTTTGTAGACCCGCTGGCGGTATGGCTGGTTGGGGGTATCGGCAACGGCCTGCTCGACGTAGAGCCAGCGCACGGTGCTGGTGGCCAGCGCGGGCCAGATCTCGGCCACGTTCAGGGTGATGTCGCGGAAATCAGTGTCGGCCTTGGCTTGTGCGCCGGAGGAGAAGGTGCCGGACATGTAACTGGAGAGGGTGGCGACGTCAGGATTGGTGGTGGCGCAGCCGGTGAGGGTGAATGGCAAGAACCCGAGGACGAGTAGCACGGTGCGGCGGAGTGATTGAGGAGTCATAACTCGAGAGGGTAGAGGTGGCCGGCGAAGAAATGGTTGACAGGGCACGGGATATCGCCTCGAAAGACGATGCCACGAAAACGGCCCACCTTTGGGGGTGGGCCGTTTTAATACGTTACTTGAGTTTGGACGCCGCCCGATCAGCCCACGATGGAGATGATCTTGATGGACGTGTACTTCTGGCGGTGGCCGGTCTTCCGGCGGTAGCCCTTTCTGCGGCGGAACTTGAAGATATGGATTTTTTCGCCCTTGACCAGACCCTCAACAACCTCGCCGGTGACCTTGGCACCGGTGATGAAGGGGGCGCCGATCTTGGCGACGGACTTGCCATCATCGCTGCCGATGAGCAGGACTTTGTCAAACGTGATGGGACTGCCGGGGGTGAGTTCGCCACCGGACAGCAGATCGGCGTCGATGACGTCGCCTGCTTTGACGCGACGCTGGCCGCCGCCTTCTTGAATGATCGCGTACATAGCGATGCTCCTAACAAACAATCCAGCACTCGCGGGGGGTGGTGAGGTGGGCGTGGCCCGTTTGTCCTGCACAACCAACTTTGTAAACCCGTTTCGCGTGGGGGGAGATGATTGGCGGGGCGGCGGTCAAAGTCACGCGGATTTTGGAAAAGTTTGGAGGTGTTTAAGGCGGTACGGAGAGGTGAACGCAATACAAGGGTGACGGACCGCAGCGGACGCGGACTTGGGTGATTGATGCGGGTTAATGATTCTCTGAGCAAGTTATTACTGGACGTGTGCCGTTGGTGGGGGCTTTGCCGGGTTCTTGGTGGGCGTGGTTCTTTTGTGCGCGCAATCCGGTTTGACCGGACATGCGATAGCGTGAAGGAAGGGATGGAACATCGCGCATCTGGACGCTGGATGAGCGAGAGATTGACTTTCTGCTGGCCTGGCACGCTTCCGGTTTCAGTGCGGGTCTGGCAGCGAGTTTGGAAAGTAACCGACCCCGTCTTGCGACGGGGTCGGTTGTTTAAGGGCAGGGAGAAAAGAGAAAAGAGAAAAGAGAAAGTGCTCAGGTGGAAGGCAAGGGGGAAGATGCACCGCTTAGGCGTTGTCGAGTAGATCGACCGTGGTAAAGGGCTTGCCAGCGAGCATTTCTAGAGATGCGCCGCCGCCGGTGGAGACGTGGCTGAATTTGGCGGCGAGGCCGAATTGCTCTGCCGCGGCTGCGGAGTCGCCACCACCGACGATGGAGGTTGCACCGGTGGCGGTGCTGGCGACGATGGCCTCGGCCAGGCCCTTGGTGCCGGCTGCGAAGAGGGGCCACTCAAAGACACCCATGGGGCCGTTCCAGACGATGGTTTTGGAAGCGGCGATGACTTTGCTGTACGCGGCCAGGGTGGCCGGGCCGATGTCCAGGCCCATGAAGCCATCGTCAATGTTGGTCACGCAAGTCTTGGTTGTGCCACCGGACTCGGAGAAGTCGGTCGCACAAATGTGGTCTTGAGGAAGGTGGATGGTGCAGCCACGGCTGGCGGCGGAGTCGAGCATTTTTTTAGCGGCATCGAGGTGGGATTCTTCGACGCGGCTTTTGCCGATTTTTTTGCCTTGTGAGGCTAAGAAGGTGTAGGCCATCGCGCCGCCGATGATGATGTTGTCGGCCTTGGGGAGGAGATTTTCGACCAGGCCGATTTTGTCTGAGACTTTGGCGCCGCCCAGGATGACGGTGAAGGGTTTGACTGGGTGGGCGACGCGATCGCCGAGGTAGACAAGCTCTTTGAGCAGCAGCAGGCCTGCGACGCGGGGCTTGCCGGCCATTGACTTTGGCACTGCGAACATGGAGCCATCCTCGCGGTGGGCGGTGCCGAAGGCATCGTTGCAGTAGATGTCGCCGTATGAGCCCAGGCGTGCGGCATAGGTGGCCTCGCCCTTTTTCTCGCCCTTGGCGAAGCGGACGTTTTCTAGCAGGATCACATCACCGGGTTTGGCGGCGGCGCAGGCGGCTGCGGCGGCATCATCGGTACAGTCGGAGCTTGGAAATTGGACGGCGCGGGAGAGGAGTTTGCCGAGGCGCTCGGCAACGGGTTTGAGGGTGAACTCTGCCTCAAAGCCTTTGCCCTCGGGGCGACCGAGGTGACTCATGAGGATGACGCTGCCGCCACGGTCGAGCACGCTTTTGATGGTGGGCAGTGCCTCGACGATGCGGCGGTCATCAGAGATGATGCCGCTTTCGATGGGGACGTTGAAGTCAACACGGATGAGCACGCGTTTGGAGGCGACGGGGATGCTTGCGATAGATGCTTTGGCCATGGGGAGGACTCGGGAAGGAATCTTTGTGATCCCGCAGCGGGAAAGTGGGGTAAAAGGCGCACGAATCCGGAGCAACAGGGCACGATGTGTGGATGGTCGTGAACTTGGATGGGACAAAAGCGAACCAGAGGCCAGTGAGGAACGATTAGCACTTTAGACTGCACGGCCATTTCAAGCCGAGCGATGGCAGACTCGGTCAAAAATTTGACGCTCGGAAAGTGCCAATTCTTGGTGCTTGTGCCGCCTGCTGCATACCCAGATGCGGCGGGCATGCCGTACTATCGCAGCGCTTGCGCAATCGTAATGTTCGATTGGTGGCTTTTTGGAAGCCACGGCATTCAATTCGTCCTGTTCGCTTCTCGTGTAAAGGACCCGTATGACTCCGACGACCGCGATTTCACTCATGCTTTTGGCCGGGTTGCACACCGCAACTGTGGCGGCTGCCCGTACCGAGAATATGGCTGATTTGCAGCAGACGACGGTGGTTGCTGCGCTGCCAACTTCGCTGATGCTGGCCAGCGCGCCCGAGCAGACCGGCGCCGCCGCAAAGCCCTCAGATGAGCCCGGTGCCAAGTCACCGCTATCAGTCACGACTTCAGGCTTTGGTCAGTTGGGCGCTCGTAGTGATGGTAAAGATGGGAACGGATCGCTGGGTGTTAGCCGTGCGGGTGGGGTTGTCGGTCTGGCGTACCGGCTTGATGACACGTACACCCTCACGCTGAACCTGCGGAGCACTCACTACTACTTCAGCTTTGACAACGCCGCGACGATTGCTGGTAAGCAAAAGTTGTTTAATGACCTCAACGAGTACGGCATCGACCCGGGTGTTATTGTGCGGTTTGATGACAAGTGGACTGGTATTTTCTCCGGTCGCCTGCGTTGGGGCGGCGAGCCGCAGAACGCGTTTTCTGATGGGTTTGAGGGCGGCGGGTTCGCCATTGCCAGTTACAGATTCTCTCCGGAGCTGTCGCTGGGATTTGGGCTGGGTGTGCTTTCGCGGATCGAGGACTCGGCCCGGGTTGTTCCGCTCATTTCGGTGAACTGGAAAGTGTCTCCAACGGTGACGGTGCGCAGCCGCCGACTTGGTGGTGAGGTTGCCGTCGAGCTGGCCAAGGGCCTGGAGCTGATTGCCGGTGGCGAATACGAGTTTGCGGCCTTCCGGCTTGATGAGTCGTCGCAGATCAGCAATGGTGTGGTGCGCGACCGCAGCGCCTCGCTGGATATTGCACTTGTGTACACGATTGTTCCAAACGTGTTGGCCTCGGTCTCCGGCGGTGCAACGGTGTATCGCAGCATCAAAGTGCTGAATTCCAGCGGCCAAGAGCTGGACAGGTATGAGGCAGATCCGGCCCCGTATGTTGGCGTGAAGCTTGAAGTGAAGTTCTAAAACGTGGCGGAGTTGGCCGAAATGGCCGACTCCGCTTTTTGCGGTGTGCTCGCCGCGTATTGGTTTTTGTGAAGTGCGTTATGGCAAACACCGCTGATCGTGAAATTCTGTGCTCCGCTGCTGTTGGACCATCGCGTCGTGGTGTGCTGCTGGGCGGGCTTGCGGGGCTGGCGGCGGTGGCAGCGGGGGGCGCAGGCGTGCGAGCGTTTGGGGCGGATTCGGGTGCGGCGGCAGGTCGGAGCGGGGGTGAGAAGGTCAAGAACCTGATCATGCTGGTTCCCGACGGCATGTCTACCGGTGCGATTTCGCTGCTGGACATGCACAAGCGTTTGACGACGGGCAAGCCATCGTTCTGGCACACGCTGCGCGGTGCCAAGGGCACGATGCACGCGAACCAGACTACCGATGCATATGAATCGCTGGTGACCGACTCCGCGGCAGCGAGTTCGGCGTGGTCAACCGGCATCAAGCACAAGATCAAGTCGCTGTGCATCACACCGGACGGCAAGCAGCCCTCACCCATTTTGATGCGTGCCAAGGCCGCGGGGTACAAGGTGGGCTGCGTGACAACGACAACAATCACGCACGCGACGCCAGCGGGATTTTACTGCAACATGATCGAGCGCGGCAATGAGGCCGACATTGGCCAGCAGCTTATTGAGCGCGGCTTGGATGTGGCCGTTGGCGGTGGAGCCAAGTTTGTGGACCCGGCTCTGGAGGCAGCGCAGGCCGCCGGTAAGGCAAACGGCCTGATTGTTGCCCGCAGCATGCTGGGCCTTCGCGCGGCAATGGCAAACCCGGCGCCGCGTGTGCTGGGGCTGCTGTCGAGTGATCAGATTCCGTACGTGCTGGAGCGGCGTGTCGCGAGCACGGAGCAGTTTAACCTGGCAGAGGCAGCTGTGCTGGCCGCCAACCGGCTGGCGGCTGGTGGGAAGTTTGTCCTGCAGGTGGAGGCCGGACGGGTTGACCATGCAGCGCACAACAATGATGCTGCGGCGCTGCTTGCAGAAATGGTTGAATTTGATGCAACGCTAGAAGCGCTGGTGGGCTTTACCCGGGCCACACCGGGCACACTGCTGGTGGTGGTTGCGGACCATGCCACCGCAAATCCGGGGCTGACGGTGTATGGGCCAAGGGGTCAGGCGGGAATGGAAAAGCTGGCCGCGGCCAAGCACAGCCTTGAGTGGATGATTGGTAAAGTGGACAAAGAAAACGAGAAGCCGATGCGTGGGGCAGCCCTCGCGCAGCTTGCGGAGCTGCATCTTGGTATCGGCTTGGGATCGGATGCACCGTCTTTGCTGCAGAGCGTGTATGACGCCAAGCAAGTTGATCCGTTCGGGGCCCGCAGTTCGCTGATTGCGGTGCTGGGGAGCCTTTGTGGCAATGAGTTTGGTGTAGGGTTTGTTTCGGTGAATCACACATCCGATGCGGTGGACATGCTGGCCGTTGGTGCGGGCGCGGAATCACTGCCGGGCCTGATTGACAACACAGAAGTTCACGAGTGGTTCTGCGGGATGCTTGGGCTTGGCCCGGCGATTGCCTGAGTCGCACGTGAGCTTAGTTCGATGGTGGTACGGAAGGTCCGTGCGCGGGCAGTGATCAGCAACCTTGCGCGAAGGCGTTTAAAAACGCCACAAGGTCAGCCGAGTCGACGATGCCGTCGGCAGGGGGCTGGCCATCGGATGAGACGATATCGGCCTGCAAGTCGCCTTCGGTAAAGGCGTTGATAAAGGTGATGAAGTCATCGCCATCAAGCGTGCCATCGCCGATTGGGCTGTTGCCGCCAGCATCGGTGATGTCGGCCAGTGAGCAGGGAGGAGTGACCAAAGGCTGAAGGATGCAGGGCGCTGCGGTAAGGGTTGCTGCCGCGCTGGTGACCGCCGCGCCGCACGGGCCGGTGATTGTGACCGTGTAGTTGCCAGCGCTCGAGGCAAGCACGGCAGGGATGGTGTACATTGCGGCGCTGGCACCGGTGATGCTGGTGTTGTTTTTCTTCCACTGATAGCGGAGCGCTCCGCTGCCGGGCCCGACTACAACGGTTAAGCTCGCCGGATTGCCGATGCAGCCACTGACGGGCTGTGGCTGAGTTGTGATGACCACGGGGGTGTTGACCGCAAGCGATACAGCATTACTGGTGACCGAGCCGCATGAGTTGGAAACAATAACGTCGTAGCTTCCGGCCTGAATTGCCGCCGCGGCAGCGATGGTGAGTGTTCTGGCGGTTTGACCCGTCAGAGGCTCACCATCCTTGCGCCACACGTAGCTGAGCGGCGCGGTGCCAGCAGCTGTTACAGCAAATGAAACGCCCGCGCCGGAGCAGCGCACCGCCGCGACCGGTTGGGTGCTAATTACCGGCGGTGTTGTCACGGTAAGCACCGCTGCGCCGCTGGTAATGGTTCCGCACGGCCCGGTGATGGCGACGGTATACGAGCCCGCAGTCGCAGCGGATACGAGGGCGACGGTGTACGAATCGGCAGTCGCACCGATGATGTTGGCACCGTTGCGCTTCCACTGATAGCGAAGCGGACCTGATCCGGATGCGCTGACTGAGAACGATGCGGCAGTGTTGCTGCAGCGCATCAGCGGTGTGGGCTGGGCGGTGATGACTACGGGGGTGTTCACCACCAGCGGTACAGCGGCACTGGTGACGCTGGCGCAGCCATTGGTGATGACAACATCGTAACTTCCGGCAGCTGCAGTTGTGGCGGGGCCAAGATTTAGAGAGCGCGCCGTAGCTCCGACAATTGGCGAGCCGTCTTTACGCCACTGATAGCTGAGCGTTGCTGTGCCGGTGGCGGTGACGGTGAAACTGGTCGCGGCCCCGACGCAGCGTATCAGGGCGATGGGTGCAGCGGTGATTGTGGGGGGTAGCTGAACGGTGAGGACCGCGGCGCTGCTGGTGAGTGTGCCGCACGGGCCGGTGATAACTACCGCGTACGAACCGGCGCTACCGGGTATGACTGAGTCGATTGTGTATGACTCCGCCATTGCACCAGCGATGTTCACTCCGTTTCGCTTCCACTGGTAGGTCAGCGGGCCGGTGCCGGTTGCTGAAGCGGCAAAGGTTGCGGCCGTGCCGGTGCAGCGGGTCAGAGGTGCGGGCTGTGTAACGATCGCCGTGCGCGGTGTTACGGTGAGAATTGCCGGATCGCTGGTGACGCTGCCGCACGGGCCGGTGATGGTGACGGTGTAGGAGCCTTCAGAGGCAATGTTTGTTGAAGCGATGGTATAGGTGGCGGCGCGGGCACCGGTGATGATGGCCCCGTTCCTGAACCACTGGTAGCCCAACGGTGCAAAGCCGATGGCGGTCACTCTGAACGATGCGGCGGTGCCAGCGCAGCGGGTGATGCTGACCGGTTGCGTGGTGATGGCGGTTCGAGGGCGAATGGTGAGCGCAGCTGAGGCAACTGTTGTACCGCCGCATGCGTTTCGCACTGCAACGGAGTAGGTGCCCGCATCTGCTGTCTCGGTAGAGGCGATGGTGTATGTGGCGCTTGTGGCAGCAGGAATGTTTGTCGTGCCCTTGCGCCATTGGTAGCGGTTACCGGTTCCAGAGGCGGTGACTTGAAAGGTCGCGGGTTGGCCCAGGCACACCGCTGCGGCTACCGGTGGAGATGTCACGGCCGGTCCGGGTGCTGCCCACTTTGCGATTCTGGTGAGGCCCAGCGTCCCGGTGCTGGTGAAGTCGCCGCCCGCAAATAAGGTTCCGTCGGGCCGCAGGGCCAGCGCGCGGATGGAGTTGTTCAGCCCGGCTCCTATGGTGGACCAGGTGGAGGTGGAATTGTTCCAGCGGAGAGCGTAGTTTAATGATCCGGTTTCGGTGGATGCTGGCGCGCTGCCGCTGATGAAGTCTCCATCGGGCAGAGCCAGCAAACTGGTGATCGGATCGCTGATGCGCAAGCCGATGGGTAGCCAAAGGAAGCCGTTCCAACGCGCGATGCGGTTCGCGGCGGAGTTGCCAGCGATCGTAAAGGAACCGCCAGCGATCAGGTCTCCGGTTGTGCGCACAATAAGGGCGCTCACGTCATCATCCATTCCTGGGCCCATGGGTTGCCACACGGTACCGTTCCAACGGGCGATGCGGCTGGCCGCTGCGCCGCCGGCGTTCGCAAATGAGCCGCCAGCGACGAGTTGACCATCGGGTAGAACGGCGAGTGCTCGCACGGTGCTGTCAAGGCCTGTGCCAAGGGCCGACCAAGCGGAGGTGGCCGCGTTCCATCGCGCGATATTGCTGGCGGCGATGCCGCCCGCGGCGTTGAACGTGCCCGCAGCGATGATGTCGCCGTCGGGCATCACCGCTACTGCGCTTACGGCACCGCTGATACCTGGGCCCAAGGCCAACCACGCTGAACCGTTCCATCTGGCGATGTTGTTGGCCGCGACACCGCCGGCGGAGGTGAACGAGCCACCAGCGATGATCTCTCCGGATGCTGTTGCGGCAAGTGCGAGTACTGAACCATTTGTGCCGCTGCCCAGAGCTGACCACGCGGCGGTGGACGCGCTTTGCCGGGCAATTCGGTTGGCGGCTCTTCCGGCGATGGAGGTGAAGCCACCGCCGACGATGAAGTCACCATTTGGCAGGGTGATTGCGGCGGCGGGAATCCCGTTTGCACCGGTGCCGAGGGCGGACCAGCCGCCGCAGACTGTGAAACTGGGTGAGAGCAGCAGCGTGTAACTGCCACCCCAGTTCTGGAAGCGACTGATGCGGACGACCCACGTTCCGGCGGGAACATTAACGGTGAGCGTTGCTTGCGAGCTTGACGGGGAGACTGATGAGAATCCGGTGGCCGTGTAGAGAGAGCCGGAGAGGGTGCGGAGTTCGATGCTGGCATTGGCCACGGCCCAAGCGCCGGCGGTTGCGCCGATGGTGATGACACCGGAGAGGGGCAGTTGGAAGGAGAAGTAGTCGTCGGTGTCGTTGAGTTGCAGCGCAGTTGAGGTTGCAAGGGCAAGTGGCTTGGCGTCGGCCAGCGTGTCGTTGGGCTCAAAGCTGTCATCGGTGGGTGAGCCGTAGCGGCTGATGAGCCCGGCCGTGTCACCGGCGCTTAGGCGGGAACTTTGACCGATGACAGACTGGAAGGCGGCGAATGCCGGGCGAACGGTGATGGTTTGGCACGCTGTGGAGCAGGTTGAGCATGTTGAGAAGAAGCAACTGCCGTAGTGCATCACGCTTTCAAAGTCATACGGGCCTGCGGTGCTTGCGTTTGGATCTATGTTGAAGTTTGAGGCCTGCCCCGGCTGGATATTGGCGGAGTTGATGATGACAAAGCTGTCGCGGTCTGGCCGCGATTGCTCGTGGATGAGGCCAAGCGCGTGCATGAGCTCATGACACATCACGTACGTGGCGTTCCAGTTGAAGATGTTGACGGCTTGAGCGCCGCCAATTCTTCCGATGAACGAGTTGTTGGTGGTAGAGTTTTGAATGAGCAGGTAGTCGCCTTGCGTTGTGCGTGGGACAAAGCTCACGCGGCAAACGGTTTGGAGAATGTCCATGGACACGCGGATGGCCGCGGCCCGGCTTGCCGTGACACTGGGGCCAAAGGTGTATGGAACGATGCCGCCGGGCCAGAGGTTGGCCCGCCAGGCTCCCTCGGGGACGGGTTCTGGTTCAAGGGAAGGATCGGGCTGCAGGACGGAGCAGGGAGTGAGCGGGGAGCTGGCGTCTTCAGGTGAGAGGGCGGGGGGTGTGTGCTGGTTTGGCTGTTGGGCCGCAGCGGTGCGGGCTGAAGCGAGGCTGATGAACAGCGGAAACAAAACGATGAGGATTATTTTTGTTGCGGCTGACACGGAAGCGTGAATTGCGCGGATGAGTTGGGGCTTGGGCCAGACCGGGGGCCAGACTTGGGGCTGGATTGGGGGCTGGTTAAGAAAATTGGTATGGGGCCGTGGGGCTGCGGCGTGGCCAGCGGCCTGATGACGCAACGACCGGGCGGTCGCGGCGAAGGGAGCGCCGGTGAGACGTGCTGCGGGATGTGCGGAAGCGAGGCTCACAAGAAAGGGTTATTGGTGGGAAGCTGGGGCTGCAAACGCCTGTGGTGTTGGTTGGTATACGACTTTGCAAGAGGCCAGGATCAAGCAAACCCTGCAATAGCGTACCCAAGGGCAACGGATTGGGTGGGGCTGCGAGCGTGCTGGTTAGCGTTGGATGGCGGACGGGTGTGCCTAGGGCAACCCCTTGGAATGATGTCCGATATTAATTTTTATATTTCCCTTGCAGGCTTGGTAATCAGTGGTAAACTGTAATTTAGTTGCCTCGGGACACATCGTCTCGGGACACATCGTCTCGGGACACATCGTCTCGGGACACATCGGCTCGGGACACATCGGCTCGGGACACATCGGCTCGGGAGCGCGGTGATGCGCGACGTCACAGGGTTTGCTTGGGAGTTTGCACATGGTGAAGTGTCATGCGTTGAGTGGTTGGGTTATGCCATTGTGGCGGAGGGCGTCGGCATTTGCCGCCCACGCAGCGCGTAAAACGCTGGGCGCGGGGCTGATGGCCTTGGCGGGTGCGGCGGTGCTGGGGGCTGCGGGGGTGGGGCCGGGAAGCTGGGTGGCCAGTGCCAACGCGGCAATGTTTGTGCCGGACCCGGTGTTTGCTGGCACGCTGACGAACCAGCAGCAAAATGAGATGATGCAGTGGGGTCTGGCTTACTTCAATCGCATCGAGGGCGTCGGTGGCGGTGTCGGGAGCACGTTTAGTTTCAGTACGCCAGCGATGAACAGCCAGTTGTTTAACCCCTTCAACGGCCCCAGGCAAACGCTGGTGAAACTCGGCCTTATCGAAAGCACCGACGGAATGCGGCAGCTCGTGGAAGCACCCGGAGCGGACGCGGCCAGTGGGAAAAAACGCGAGGCGATCAAGGATGCGCTCGTGAACTTCACGTTCAAAACCAGCCCTGTGAACAACCCGGATGGCACCGCAAATCATATTTACAAGATTCTTGACGCATCATCGGTTTCCGGCCTGGTCACCTATGTGGAGGGTGGGCAACTCATCAGCGAGAAGCTTCCACTCGACCTAATCGTCGCGGCAGGAGCTGACCCACAATTTGCGAGCACTCTCAGCGACGCCACAGCCACAGCAGTTACCGCAATCCTCGTCGCGGCACCGGGGTACGCCAGCACCGCAACGGGCGGTTCCGAAGCGCACAAGCTCATCAGCGGTAGTCCGAGCAAGGCTGACACGGTTCGCGGCCGGATCGAGCAACTGCTCGCCAACACAAGTACAGCTGGCTCATACACAGACCAAGGCGAGATTTCGTTTGGTGTGTATGGATCGCTCCCGGTCATCCACGTTTCGTTAGAAGATGCGGATTTGATGATTGATGCGTTGACCGGTGCCGTCGTCGGCCCGATGGCGCCGGGCTCACCGGTACCGACAGAGGCGCTGCTTTCGGGCCATTCTGAGTACGTCGCTGGGTCTGGCTCGATTTATCTTGCGGGGATCTTTGGATTGTTTCCTACGTCAACACTTCCAATCTGGCACAGCGTCCCGCCACCTGGAACCTATGTACCGAAATCAATTCCTGGGACTTCGCCAACCAGTTGGACTTGCACAACGATCCCACCCGGACCGATTTCGCGATGGAATCCGTTTCCAACGCTACTGGCCAGCTGTGTCTGCATGCAAGATACCTTTTTTGTAACGACCCCAGCCGGCCTGCCCCTTGGTTCACCACCCTTTTATAAGCAGCGAGTTGTGTGTCAGTACCTAGGACCGTGCGCTGCCCCAACGGCGCTGCCGAGCACCCCACCCGCGCTGCTCCCTGGCCCGAGCCCGGTTGCGACGGTCAAGTGCATCACGTATTATTGGTACTAACGCGAACTATTGGATTCAGCGTCCTGCACGCACCTGCCCTGCGGGTGGCTGCGACCAATTTACTTTGAGTCAAGCGCTGCCGTTCAATCGCGGTTTTCCAGAGGAGGGCAAGTATCATAAGAGGGAGCCATCGGTAATGCAACCCGAGCGGCGATGTGAGTCGTCGCTCGGGATTCATGTTTGAGTTTACTGCGAAACTGTTTCGGCTGATCCGCCTGCCGTTGGTGTGCGCTGCCGCGCTCAACCTGGGGTACGTCGCGTTCTTCGGGCTGGCAGCAGTGCTCGCGCCGGACCGGATGGTCGCTTACGCACCATCGAGCGACCCTGCGCGCCCACTCACGCGGTTCGGCTTCGACCCGCGATTCAATGATTGGTTCACCACTGCAAAGGCAGAGTTGCTCGCCCAGACTGCCCCCCTTCGGATCGAACATCTCAATCTGTGGCACTTCCTAGCTGTGCTCTGGATATTGCTCTATGCGACAGTTGGAATGCTGGCAGGTCGCGCGGTGTTGCTGTTGATCCTTGGGCGATTTCAATGGTCGCGGCAAGCCGCGAGATCGTTTCGGCTTCATCCAACCGCACAACACTCGCTTCGACTGGTGGTTGCGAGCTTTGCCGTCGGATTTTTGTGGTGCGGGCTGTTGCACGAAGTGCTGCGTTTTTTTGATGAACCAGAAATCAAGCTGCTGTTGCCAAGAACAAATGCGGCGTTGCTGGGCACGCTACTGGGGGCTGCTTATCTGACGTGGCAAGTGCTGGACCGCAGGCGGCACCCCGTTGCTAGTTTACCACTATGCTCACAGTGCGGGTATGACGCTACCGGGCTGCAATCGCCGACCTGTCCGGAGTGTGCAGGGTCCATCACTCAAACTGATATCGCTACCCCGGCCTCGGCGCATGAGCTCAAGTTTGCCCAAGCAGCCATCACATCTTTGCTGCTACTGGCCGCAGCCTTATTGGTCCTGCGCCCGGGCAATGCTGCGTACCACCAAAGTGTGATTAACTCCGCGCTGACGACTCAAGTCGGGCTCGCGCCAGGGCAGGGGGTGCGTTTTACTACCCAGGATGGCAGTTGGGTGCTGCGTTGTGAAGGAACACCAACTGTAAATGAGAGCGGAATCGCCATATTGCGCGATGTCGTATGCACGCTGACCCGAGAGGGCGGCACGGGGCCAGAAGCCACAACGAGTGTAAAAGGCCAACTGCCGGACCTTTTTGGAAGTGAGCCGATTGCCCCGTTGAGGTTTGGCAATGGGTCTCTTCGGGTGGACGTTTTGCCGTGGGGTCAGTATCCGACGCTTCTTTTTATCTCGGTTCTGGGAAAGGCGGAAGTTGAAGCGGTCAACTGAGCTAGGCCTATCACTTTCGGTGCCAAAATGGCCAACGACTGCGGCACGTTCAAACTCTAGAACAATAGCGTGCTGCCGACGTAGTCACAGCTGCAGGACCCCGCTGTTCCCCGGTACGCGTCGTGTGTTACAGCGTTGCCCTCACCGCCAGCAGCGACGCAACGCTGACGATGAGCCAGAGAATGAGACCCATTGCCAGTGCGTGGGTGCCGGCTTGGCGGAGGGCAGCGTGAGCAAGGGCAGGTGGAGCGGTGTCGGAGGGGTGGCATGGACGCGCAATCCGTGCTGCGTTCGCGGCGGGCACAGTGTCGATTGAGCTTTGAAGAAGATTGGCAGGCTGGCGCAGCAGGATCGCGTCGCTGTTCAGAGGATTGAGCATGCAGCTGAATAGTAAACTGGTAGAACCCCTTGCGGGCAGTGTCCCATATTAACTTTTCTGTTTCCCTTGCACAGCCGGAAACTGGTAGTACACTGTAGCAGGAACGTCTCGGGACACATCGTCTCGGGACACATCGTCTCGGGACACATCGTCTCGGGACACATCGTCTCGGGACACATCGTCTCGGGACACATCGTCTCGGGACACATCGTCTCGGGACACATCGTCTCGGGACACAACGTCTCG
>JBBRKQ010000039.1:0-33340 GCA_038231815.1 Phycisphaerales bacterium | reverse complement strand
GGCCACGCAGCCCGCGGGTGATATTCACTCCAGCGGCGATGCGGGCAAGTTCGCAACCCCGCTGGTGAACCGGTTTGTGCGGGTTGGCGCCTCGCCCAGGGCTGCCCAGGCCATTGTGCTTGCAAGCAAGTGCCGCGCACTAATCGAGGGTCGGTTCCATGTCTCGGCCCAAGATGTGCGCACGGTGGCGCTCGCCGCCCTGCGGCACCGCCTGCTGCTGAACTTCGAGGCCGCTGCTGAAGGCGTTACCACCGACGCGATCGTGCGGAATCTGATTGAGACGACACCAAGTGAAGGTTGAGCTGTAGGTTTGGCGGGTGGGTCCGGACCGGGCAGCGGTAATTGGTCAGCGCCAGCGTGGATTCCGGCCCATCCGCGGCCACGGCCTGCCGGGCTAAAAAAAAGCCCGGCGATTGCTCGCCGGGCTGAGTGGAACGCTTTTACTTCGGGCTCAAAGTTGGGCGGCGTGTCGTGGCCGCATCAACTCAGCAGCCGGCGCCGAAGGCATTGATGAACTCGACAAAGTCGTTGCCGTCAATGATGTTGTCACGGTTTACGTCCGCGGTCGGATCGATCGCCGCATCGCCAACACCAAACGAGTTGATGAACGCGGTGAAGTCGCCGCCGTCAACGACTCCGTCAAGGTTGACATCGGCCAGGCACGCCGGGGGCGTGGGCGCGAGCATGATCTCGACGTACTGGTTGCCCGGGATTGTTGAGAAATCAACGGCGCGTGGCTCACCCAGGTTGGCCGCGTTGGCGGGGAGACCGCCGAACACCTGATTGCTGACAAAGTCGTGGCTCTGGCCGTTTATGAATCCGCAGATCTTAATCGAGGTCGTTTCGGGCGTAACGCCGAGTTCGGCAAGATCGATCGAGATTTCCATGCCCGTGGTAACGGCCGAGGCGAGGGCCTCGCTGGCCACGGTGCCCGTGACACCGGCGGTGTTGGAATTGTTGATGGCCGAGAGAACCAGGCCGCTGACCGGGGCGAGCGTGATAGGCGGGTTGTTGTCGAGGTTGTCCGGCAGGAACGGAGGGACAGCGCTGTCGGGAATCTGGCTCGTCAGGGAGCGTGGGCCATAGGCGGCCAGCAGGTCACCGTTGCCGTCCGGAGCGAAGATGATCGCCGGAGTGGTGTCGCCCGGAGCGCGGTTGCCGGAGAATGTAATGGGGTTGAACACGGCCAGCGACTTGGGGCCACCTTCATACGCCGCGAAGTCCTGACCGGCGAAGCTAAGCTGGTCAACACGCTTGCCGTTGGTCCGCAGCAGTGTCACGTTGGTGAACACAGCGAGTGGGTCGCCGCCGTTGGTCAGGCCGATGTAGTAATCTGCCGCGAAGCCGTCGTCAAACTTCAGGCCGTTGGCTACCGGAAGTGAAGGGTCGGCGATGGAGGCATCGCGGGCCAAATCGTCGGTGCCCATGCGCTGCAGAGCGCTGAAGTCAATGTTCGGGTTGCCGTAGTAGTTAGCCGCTGGGACGCTGTTGCCGCGGAGACGGTTCTGGCCGCCAGCGCGAACATCAAAGAACATTTCCAGCTTGTTGTAGCTGGTCTGGAGGTTGCCGGTTACCATGAGATAGAGCCGGCCGCCCTCAACCCTGCCGAACACGCCATCGATTTCCGACCCAGTGGAGCGGTCGGGGTTCGCGCCAACGGGCTGGCCGACGACGCCAGCGATGTTGGAGTTGTTGATCGCCAGCCGGATGCCGCTGGTCGAGAGGATCGGTGTGCCCGGGTTGGCGGGATCATCAACGAACAGGCCCGGCTCGGGCTGGGTTGGGTCGGCCATGCGGTTCTGGCCGAGGTTGGCGTACGTACCGCCGCCCGCGGTTGGGATATCGGTGTAGTCGATGCCGGCATTGGCGATGTCAATGGCGCTGGTGCCGCCGCAGTACACCGAGAACAGATAGTCGGCCGTGAACCCTGCATCAAACGTCAGGCCGTTCAGACCGCCGAACGCATCAGGCAAAGCGGACAGAACGTTCTGTCCACCGGTCCGGCTGTCGATGAAGACCTCCATCTTGTTGTAGTTGTCTTCCAGGTTGCCGGAGATGAACAGGTAGAGATGCGTGGCGTCCCTACGGGCGAAGAGCGCGTTGATTTCGGAGCCGTCGGCGCCTGGGCCGCCGAAGCGGCCAGCCTTATTACCGTGCGTGGCGTTACCGAAGCCGGTGTAGTTCTTCTGCACCCGGCTGGAGGCGGCTCCAATGGTGCCATACGCGGTGTCGAGGATGCCGTCGATGATCGGCGTCACGTCGGTGACCTGAAGTGGCGATGGGTTGATGGAGACGAACTGGTTGCCGGTGAGCGCCGCTGATGCAAAGTTCACTGCGCTGGTGGTGCCTAGGTTGGCGGTGTTGGTCGGCAGAGAACCGAGCACCTGGTTGGACAGGAACGTGTGATCGCCGCTGTTGATCATCACCGCAAAGCGGATGGCGCCCTCCGGGCTGCCGATGCTGGCCAGCGGAATCCGCAACTCAACGCCCGTGGTCGTCAGTTCGGGGGTTCCCACCGATGAGACCAGCACGTTGTCGCCGAAACTCGTCGGATTGACGGAGTTGATGTACAGCGCTGTGCCATAACCATCAGAGGGGGGTTTGGTGCCGTCAACAACCGGTGCGGCCATGGCCAGGCCACAGATGCCGATGATTGCTGATGCCGAGAGGAAAGATTTACGAATAGTCATCTCAATTTCTCCGAGGGATACAGGATTCTGAAAAGCGGTCCCGCTAGGCCAGGTGCGCACGTCCAGCCTGGCGGGGTTGCAACCGTTTTCAGAGAACAAAGTCTTCGCGTCGGAACATCCGCCGCGATTGCACCGATGTAAGTGTAACGCCAGCCCGGCGTTCGCACAGGAAAACAGTCAAAATGTGTGTCTTTGTGCGTCCTGAAACCGTTTCATTTACATGGCTCCAGCGGCAGGTCCGAATTCCCTCGAATCACGCATCGCAGGTTTTTCATCTGCTTGGATTGACAGGAAAGCCCTCAGTTTGTCAGTTTCTTGCTTCAAGGGGCGTTTTTTAGAGTGTGACGTAGCTCGCCAGTGTTGCAAGTAGAATGCCCTAATCGACCCTGCCTGCACGCTGCTGTAACCTACTGTAAATTATTCAAGACCCGCCAAGACTGATTCACCGTATGGATGATCGCCAGAGTTTGTGGCAGCGTTTTCATGTGAAACAACGACTGTGAGTCACCTTCAGATTCAGGCAACTCCAATGACCAATAAAGACCCGCTTTTACATACCTCCGCTGGCACTCGACGGGCCTTCACGTTGATCGAATTGCTGGTGGTGATAGCGATCATCGCGCTGCTGGTGGGTATCTTGCTGCCAGCGCTCGGGAAGGCCCGCACCGCCGCCCGCGCCGCCGCGTGCCTGTCAAACACAAAGCAAATGGGCCTGGCGATGACGCTGTACGCCGGCGATTACAAGAGCTGGATGCCGCTGCTTCCGTTTAGCGATGGGGGGTACGCGTCCTGGACAAGTTCCAGCCCATCGCTCGATCAGCAATGGATCTACGGTGGTGTTGCCGGCCTCTTTTCGTTGTACCAAGCCCCCGAGGCCAGTTCAGACAAGCTTGGCTTTCGTGGCAGCCTTGACCCGTCAACGGCCCGGTACAACGGTGCCCGAAGCCGGGATTCGAGCCGAACCAACCCGATCATGAAGGGTTACCTCGACGGCTTCGCATCCCTGAAGTGTCAGAATGACAGCAGTGATCGGTGGTACGGTGCTGGCTCGGCGTTCAACCCCAGCGTGACCTACTCCGGCGGAAGCCCGGTTATTCCGCAGGCGCCAGCAAAAGAGTCTGATGTGATTCACTACAACATCAGCTACCTGTACATCGCTGGGTTCAAGACTGATGAGGCCAAGCTCTTAAGAGCCGCACCGATTTACGGTGATGAGACCGACGGCCCCGATCTCAGAGAGAAGGCGTGGTACAACAGCGACCCATCGCTGCTGGCCGGCTCCCTAAACGTCAAGCCCGGGTTCTACCAGAAGTGGGACAACCACGGTACCGACGGCGCAAACTTCGTGTTTACCGATGGCCACTCCGAGCTGATCAAGGGCAACATTCAAGCAACGTTCTTTGACACCTACAACCCGGCCGCTCCGCAGCCCCTCAGCGTAAACCAGCTTGATCCCACCCGCAGCCAGCGCCTGCAGACGATTGATTAACTCCAGCAAATGATCCGCGCTGCGGCATTCACCAATACGGTGAGTTCATGTGCCAGAGCGTGCTAGAACCTTCAAGCAGCCCCGCACTTTGCGGGGCTGCATTGTTTCCGATCAGCTTCTACCATCTGCAATGCCAATCTACGAATACATCAGTGAGCAGGACGGCGCGGTGATCGAGCTCGTCCGGCCTATGGCCGATGCGGACAAGCCGGTGGCGGACCCGGAGGGCAAAGGACGCAGGTTCAAGCGGCAGATTTCCAGCTTCGCCGCCAAGGGTGCCACCTCTGGCTCCGGCGCTTCTTCAGCGTCGCTGCCCATGGGCGGATGCTGCCCGTGCGGCAAGAACTCCGGCTCCTGCTCCAGAGCCTGACTCCGGCGCCGGTCGCGTGTTTGCTTTGAGCATATCTAGCGCCGGCGGCGAAGCATAAACGACGCCCCCAATGCCAGCGCGGCCGCGCCACCCGGAGTTGGCACAGGTGAACCAATAAGGTCAAAGCTGATGCTAAGTACTGAGGACTGCTGGCGATAGCTGTCGCTGATGCGAAGGGTCGTGAAGTTCCCGTCGAAGGTGAGATTGTCCGTCACGGCCCATCCAGCGGTTGTGATGATGTTACTGATCTGCCCGGGTTGCGTGCCGATGGTCCGCCAGTCGCCAGGAATCCGCTGTGTCAGCGTGAACGGCGTGCCGGTGGAGACGGTTAGTATCGAGACGACGGACTGCACCCGCAAAACCCAGTTGCCATCGCGCACGAAACGATCGAATCTGCCGCCGGTGATCGGCAGCACGCTAAAGGCCGTTACGATGCTGCCCGTGCCCGACCCGGTCGATCCGTAAAGGCCGGAAAACGCGTCGACCCCGACGATCTGCAGGGTCGCGGTCGTGACCCCAGTCCCCTGCACGGTGACCGATCCCGGGACAATTGGTGAACCAACGAGATTGACTATGACTGTGGGGCTGGTCGGCGACAGGTAGCTCCGTTGCTGAATCGAACGGACGTCCATCTGGGCCCCCAGAAACGTCAGATCGCCAAAGCCCACCGTCGCATCGCGGCTGAGTTGCGTCAGTGAGCCGCCTTGCCCGAGCGCTGCCTCCGTTGGCAACAGCATAACGCACAGGCCCCATGCCGCCAGGGTACTAAACGTACGTGATTCCGTGCTGATGAGCTGATTCATGGCGAAAACTCCTTCTGTAAAGATGGAAAAACCCTGATCCCACGGTGCAGCGTTCACAATTGTTGACTTTGGCACCCGTGCCGGAGCATCCAGAAAGGCGACCGATAGCAAAAGTGTACGTTGGCCCGGGAGTCGCGGTTGCACGCCCATGGGAAAGCACACGCAATCCTCACATTCGTCCGGCAAAAGGTTGGCTAGGGGGTTGGCCGCACCCACGGCGATGCTGAACGAAAAACCGCGGGCGATCTGAAAAGACCGCCCGCGGCAGGATGCAGCATCAACATTTTCGCCAGCTCCGCTGTCACTCAGGCAGGGCTGCCCAGTCAATCAACCGCTTGATTAGGTCGTTGCCATCACCGGTGCGGCCTTGCCGCTCTCGCTCAGCAGCTTCCGCAGCACCGTCTGCAAGATTCCGCCGTTGCGGTAATACCCAATCTCAACGGCCGAGTCCAAACGGCACATCACCGTGAACTCGATCTTCTTACCCGTGTCGGGGCCCTGGGTCATGGTGGCCACCACCTTCACCTCGCAGCGCGGCTCAAGCTGGGCTGGCAGGTGAATGTCAAACACATCAGTTCCGGCGATCTTCAGGCTCTCGGCCGTCTGACCGGGCTTGAACGTCAGCGGCAGCACGCCCATGCCAACCAAGTTGCTGCGGTGGATCCGCTCGAAACTCTCAGCGATGACAGCCCGAACACCCAGCAGCATGGTGCCCTTGGCCGCCCAGTCGCGGCTCGAGCCCATGCCGTAGTCCTTGCCGGCAAGCACAACCAAGTTTGTACCAGCCTTCTTGTAATTTAGTGATGCATCGTAAATTGTCGCCAAAGGTGCGCCGGCCTGCGTGAAGTCCCGCGTCCACCATCCTTCCTTCACCTTGCCATCGGCATCAACGGCCAGCTTGTTCTTGACACGCACGTTGGCAAACGTGCCGCGGGTCATCACCCGGTCATTGCCGCGGCGGGAGCCGTAGCTGTTAAAGTCCACTTTCTTGACGCCAAGGGTCTTGAGGTACACACCCGCCGGCGAACCATCGGCGATGTCACCGGCCGGTGAAATGTGGTCGGTGGTGATGCTGTCGGCCACACTTACCAGCACTCGGGCACCGGTAATGGCCGAGATGGGCGAGGGCTGCCGCGTCATGCCCTGGAAATACGGTGGGTTCTGAATGTACGTGCTGGCATCGTTCCACGAGTACAAGTCGCTCTTGCTGACCGGAACGGCGTTCCACGTCTCGTTGGAGGCAAACACGTTGCCGTAGTTCTTGCGGAACTGAGCACTGTCCAGCGCTTTGGCCTTCATGTCCTCAATCTCGCTGGTGGTGGGCCAGATGTCCTTCAGGAACACCGGTTTACCGTCATTGCCGGTGCCCAGCGGCTCGGTGGCCAAGTCAATGGCCACTGATCCGGCAATCGCATATGCCACGCACAACGGGGGGGATGCTAAAAAGTTCGCCTTCACCGCCGGGTGCACCCGCCCCTCAAAATTGCGGTTGCCCGAGAGCACGGATGCGGCGATGAGGTCGCCTTCCTTAATGGCGGTTTCTACCTCCTCCGGCAGCGGGCCAGAGTTACCGATGCACGTGGTACACCCATAGCCCACCGTAAAGAAGCCAACGGCTTCCAGATCCTTCATCAAGTCCGCCTTCACGAGATAATCCGTGACAACTTTGGAGCCAGGCGCGAGCGAAGTCTTCACCCACGGCTTACGCGTCAGACCCTTTTGGTGAGCCTTGCGGGCAACCAGCCCCGCGGCGATGAGCACATCCGGGTTGCTGGTATTGGTGCAGCTTGTAATAGCCGCGATGACCACGGCGCCGTGGGTCACCTTTGAGGGCGTTGTACCATCAGCGTGCTTGACCACGGCCGAGGCACCCAGGATTTTGTCCGCCGGCAGGCCAAAGCTGGTATTGCCCAGCGGGGCGGCGAGGCTGCGGAAGAAATCCGCCTTCATGTTCTTGAGTTCAACCCGGTCCTGCGGGCGCTTGGGGCCAGCCAGCGACGGTGTGATCGTGCCCAAATCAAGCTCAACAACCTCAGTGAACTCGGGTTGTGCATTCTCATCGTGCCACAGCAAATTGGCTTTGGCATAGGCCTCAAGTACCGCCGCATCGTTGTCGCGGCCGGTAAACCGCAGATACTCGACCGTGCGATTGTCAACCGGGAAGAAGCCCATCGTCGCGCCGTACTCGGGGGCCATGTTGGCGATCATGGCGCGGTCCGGCACGCTCATGTGCACCATGCCGGGGCCAAAGAATTCCACGAACTTTTCGACGACGCCCTTCTTGCGGAGGATCTGCGTGATCGTCAGCACCAGGTCGGTGGCGGTGGTGCCCTCGGGCAGCTTGCCGATGAGCTTGAAGCCGATCACCTCCGGCGGCAGCATGTAGTATGGCTGGCCCAGCATTACCGCCTCTGCCTCGATGCCGCCCACGCCCCATCCCACAACACCGAGGCCATTGATCATGGTGGTGTGGCTGTCGGTGCCCACGCAGGAATCGGGGTATACAACCGTCTCGCTGCCATCAAGCTTGGTCAGGGCCCCGGGTGAGAGATACTCAAGGTTGACCTGGTGCACAATGCCCGTAGCCGGTGGCACGCAGCGGAAGTTGGACAGCGACTGCTGGCCCCACTTCAGGAACTCGTAGCGCTCACGGTTCCGCTCAAACTCCTTCTCGCTGTTAATCGTCAGAGCGCTGGCGCTGCCAAACGCATCAACCTGCACGGAGTGATCAATCACCAGATCGCACGGCACCAGTGGGTTGATGGCGCTCGGGTTGCCGCCCAGCGCCTTCATGGCGTTGCGCATGGCGGCAAGGTCTACCACGCACGGCACGCCGGTAAAGTCCTGCAGCACCACGCGCCCGGGCATGAAGGGCAACTCTTCCTTGGCCGGCTTCTTGGCGTTGTAATTGGCCAGGCCCGAGACATCATCGGTCGTGACCGTGAATCCGTCAACATTGCGAAGCAGCGACTCCAGCAGCACGCGGATGCTGTACGGGAGTTTACTAATGTTGGCAAAGCCCTTGGCCGCCAGAGCTGGCAGCGAGTAGTACGTGTACGCCTTGCCGGAAACCGTCAGGGTGCTTTTGGTTTTGAACGCGTCGGTGGCCATGGTCAGAACTCCAGAGTGATACGGGGAAAATGCAGCGAAACGCAGTCTGTGCCGCCGAGCTTAGAGTTTCCTTGCCCGGCTACCGCAAGTATCGCGTCAGATCAACCATGAATCCAATAGATGAATAATCACTTTGTCATCAACAAAGTTTATGTTGATCGCGGTGCCACGCCTCACTCCTCCCACCGCACGCTCACCGCCGGCTAAACCGCCCAGGCCCGATCAGCACCGCGGATGTCACACCCGGCCCGCTTTGTTCAACAAGCACCGCCGTGTTCCCGCTCGACTCAATCAGCACGATACGGCCGCTGTCAAGTAGGCCGATGTGCGCACGTGTAACAAGCCCGCCCTGCCCTGCCCAATGTATGTTCGCCCGCACGCTGCGGCCCTCAACCTGAACCGTTAGCGTGTTGCCCTTGTCATCACTGTATTTGCCACTCAGCTCCGCCGCCCGCGCTGCATCAAGCGGTCCGGGCACTTCGGCATCGGTTTCGGCGCCGGCATCGCCAAGCAAAATCGCCTGGACTCGGTCCGCCACCAATCACACAGGTACATCGTCACGGTTGCTCAGCACCAGCACGCAGCCGTCATCATCCGGCAGGCGGCGAACCTCGCACGCAAAGCCGCGAACGCCGCCGCCGTGCGATTGCACTGTCTTGCCGCGGCCATCAGTTTTCACATACCACCCCAGCGCATACGTCTCGAGCCCGGGAGTAAACAGCTCTTTCTTTGCGGCAACGCTCAGCAAGCTCCCTTCCCCGGCCCGGTGCAGCGCGCGGTCCCACCGCCAAAGGTCCCACACGTTGGTCACGATTCCGCCCATCCCCCGGTACTGCAGCCCGTAGCTGCCATACGGATGATCCAGCGCTGAGCGCGGCTTCCCCATCGCTGAGATGTCAATCGCAACCGAAACGCCCGCAACATCCGGCATCACATCTCCAGTAAAGCATGTCGCGGTCATCCCGGCTGGGTCAAACAGCGCGACCTTGCAGTAGTCCGTGTAGTCTTTGCCGGAGGCCTTGGCAATCACCTCTGACACAATCGCGTATCCCTGGTTCCAATATTCAAATGCAGTCCCTGGCGTGCGCTTCGGCCCACCCTTGAGAAATACCGGCAACGCTTTGGCAATGTCCGTGCCGCGCCCGGACGAGTTTGACCCCGGTATGCCCGATGTGTGGTTCAGCAAGTGCCGCACCGTGATCCCCTCGCAGCCAGCCGGTACCGGGCCAACATAGAGACTGATCGGTGCATCCAGATCGATCTTGCCGTCTTGAACCAGTCGCATCACCGCGGCGGCGGTAAACTGCTTCGTCACTGATGCGATCTCAAACCGTGTCGCGGGCGTGTTAGGGATGGTGCCCTTTAAGTCTGAATTGCCGGTCGCCGTCGCCGCGGTCACTACACCGCCCTTGGCCGCAAGCACCGCGCCGCTAAAGCCGATGGCCTCCATTTTCTCGACAGCCGCGATGATGCGTTTGCCGTCATCGCTAGCGGCAACCCGCTCCCGCGAATCAGGCTCGGGTCCCGTGCGGGCAAAGATTGCGGTGACCAGGCCCAAAGTGACAATAGCAATGAAGAGTGCTCCCTGCATGCAAGAAGCGTAGGTCCGTTTGTAAACCTCACTTTATCTTCAGTGACCGAATCAAGCCAGAAGCGAGTCCATTGATGACCAATGCGGTGTCTGCCCCGTTCCAAGCCAATAACTCAGGCAGACTAGCCGTTTTCGTTCGATTCTCTCGGCGCAGGTTGCACCAGCCTTGCAGCCGACGCAGTTGCCCGTGCCACAACCCCAGAGCTCGCGATCAACCAACCGAGCCGTCCGGCAGCGGGCAGCCCACAATTCCTTGCTCGGTCGCGGTGATCAGACTCGGCAAATCGCGCACCACGACCTCGTACACCATGTTGAGATTTACTCCCCAGTACACGCGCACGAGCCGGTGACGCATTCCGACAATCCGCATCCACGGACCACCGGGTAACCGCCCGCGGCCCAGTTCACTCGTTCACGATGCAGCCTCGCCGATCTCCTGAATCGTGTGCATGACACCGCGAGCAAGCAGTTCGTCGGCATCAAGCCAGTCACGCGAGCGACCATTCATGAAGCCAACGGCAGACCGTGCCGCCTCCAGCGTGCGAAGATCAACCCGCAAGCGCAATATCTGGCCGAGTTCGACCGTCATCCCGCCGATATCAAACAAACTAATCTTTGCCACAGATTCGAACTCGATAGGACATCCACGTCGCTGTCCGGAGTAAAGTCATCTCGTAGCACATTTCCGTAAAGGCTCAGTCGTGCAACCCGATGCCGCCGACAATTCTCGACAAGGCGTGGCTGCGGGATCGTAATGGCAAGAGACCGTTCCATACGAAATCAGAGAGAGCAAACAATGTGGTCGGTCAATACTGTTGGTAGATACTGATTGGTAAATAGCGTTGGTGATTGCTGTTGGTTTGCTGGAACACCTCAAGCCCTCTTTGGCATGAGAACCGTCGCGTCCCGCTCAGTCAACGACCTGCCGCAACCTTCCCCCCGCTTTCCCTAACTTCTCCTCCGCCTCCGCCAGTTTCACCCCCAGCTTGTGCATCACCACCGCCGCCTTCACCTTTCCCTCTGCCTTCATCAGCAGCTCCAGCGCCGGTTCGCGCCCCAGCCCAGTCACCATCCCAATTGTGCGCACAGCTCGGTCCACCAGCTTCGCATTACTCGCCCGCACATCAATCATCAGGTTTTCATACACCCGCCCACTGCGCACCATCAGCGTCGTCGAGATCGTGTTCAGCGCCATCTTCGTTGCCGAGCCCGCTTTCATCCGCGTTGACCCCGTCAAAACCTCCGGCCCGGTCGCCAGCACAATCAGGTGGTCCGCCGCCGCGGGTTTGTTCATCGTCGTACACACCAGCATCGCGGTGGTGCATCCCGCACAGAGCGCCTTGGCCACCGCCATTCCGCTCACCACATATGGCGTCGTGCCCCCCGCGGCGATGCCCAGTACCGAATCTCGCTCGGTCAACTTCAGTTTTTCAAGCTCCGCCCGTACGCCTTCCGGCTCGTCCTCTCGCCCCTCGCTGCTGGTGCGCAGTGAGCCATCTCCCCCCGCAATAATTCCGATGATCCGGTCCGCAGGCACCGCGAACGTCGGCGGCGCTTCAGATGCATCCAGCACACCGAGCCGCCCGCTGGTGCCTGCACCAAAGTAAATCATTCGGCCACCAGCAATAAATCCCGGCTCCGCCGCGCTGATGAACGCCGTCAGCGCTGGCCCTGCAAGCCGCACCGCCTCGATCACCGCGACATCCTCTTTATTGATCAGCCGGACGCAGTCCGCAACGCTCATCGTGTCAAGGCCCATTGAGCGTGGGTTTCGCTGCTCCGTCAAGATGTG
This sequence comes from Phycisphaerales bacterium, assembly GCA_038231815.1. Lineage (GTDB taxonomy): Bacteria > Planctomycetota > Phycisphaerae > Phycisphaerales > UBA1924 > CAILKP01. Next base: position 21,494 of record JBBRKQ010000039.1, on the reverse strand, counting down.
CGACCGATCCTCCGAAATCGTGGGCAGCGAAGGCTTGCTGGAATGGGAACTTGAAGTTGTAGATGGTTGCGCATCGGCCATGATGCATCGTACGGCGGATTGAGCCAACGCACAGTTCGTCCGGTCATCCGCTTTACCAATCTCGCGCCCATTGAGCGCTCCACGATATTTTATCGCACCTCGGCCACCCGGCCCCCGCTGGCCAGCCCATAAACACAAACACCGTCTGGCCCGGAACTCGGGTCGACGGTGCGTGTGTTTATTGAGTTTTCAAAACTGTGGGCTTCGGAGTTTGAGTTGGGTTCGCTATGCAGCGTTAGATCATGGCAGCCTTCTTTGAGCGACGGCGGCCGATGAACGCGACGGCCGCCAAGCTGGCCAAGCCAGCAAAAGCGGCCGGCGGCAGCGGCACCAGCGATGGTGAAATCGTCAGATCGTACATCGTAAAGCCGTCGTTATTCACGCCTGGGCTCTGCACCAGCGAGATGCTGGTGAGCATGGCGTTTGAGCGGATAAGGCCGAAGAAACCGTCCTGTTCTGCAATCCGGGTGCCGCCAACGGCGCCCAGTGTCACCGTATCCAGTTTGCCGTCGCTCCACGTAATAACCAGTACGGCCCCGACATCTCCAATGTCATCAAAGTTGAATCCAAAGCCGCTGACACCCGGGTTAAAGGTGATCTGCAGGCTGTTTGCGTAAAAGTGATCGCTGTTGCCAAAGGCAAGAGCAAGCGGGTTGTTTGTGGGGCGAGCCGCATCGCCAGCATCGAAATAGCCATTGTTCAGCCCAGTGCCAACATCAATGTTGCCGAGGTAAAACCCGCCGTCGGCCGGAGTGCCGATGGTCGTGATCGTCGCGGTGACGCCACTGGTAAAGTGCACGGTACCGTCGGTGTGACCCTCGCTGCCGCCGCCTGCAAGTGTGCCGTTGGTAAAGCCATCTGCCGAGGCGACGGAGTTACCTAAAGCAGCAGCCCATTCGGCCCGGCTGCCGATGCCGGTGTTGCCGTTGCCAACCGTGTTGATGTACGTCGTGTCGGCCAGCGCGATGCTGGCCATCGCAGCCACTAGCATGGCCGAAACTTTGGAAATATTGATATTCTGCATAGTTGATTTTCTTTGATTGTGCTCGTGTCACCAAACATCGGTGGCGTTCGGACCTCCCGCTCGCTGCTCCAACATACATCATGGCTCCAAAGATGCCAAAAACGAGCTGATATTTGGTGCTTTTTATTCTTCGTTGCCGGACTGATAATCTGCCCATGTTTGGTTCATTCGCATGGCCGCCGTTGATATAGGACTGACCGGGCATGCCGATATCTCGCCTCCAAAACAGATGACATCGTGCCAAGCGTGACGGCGGAAGTCGCTGCCGATGATCGGACGTACCCGGCGCTTCCAGTAGTACTCAGATCGCTCTGTCGCCCAGTTCAAACAGCAGCCGGAACGGGCATCGCAAACCACTGCTGCGTCCAGATTCTCTCGGTGCTATCCCATCTGTATACCGCCGCGAACCACCGTACTTGCGCTCGGTCCGAATCTTCGCCTCACGGCGCTGGCTTCGCAATCGCGGCGGCTGTATGATGCTCTCGCTGCACTGTTACGCACCTCCCAATCGATTTTTCAAAGATGTGCGCTGATCCATGCCAGCTTCACCACAGGAAAACCCGACATGAGTTCCCCCGCCTTCTCTACTCCCCAGCAAGTGACCGATGCCCTCGAGTATCGCTACGCCACCAAGACCTTTGACCCCTCCCGCATCATCGCTCCCGCGCAGTGGGCCAGCCTTGAACAGTCTCTCATCCTCTCTCCATCCTCCTTTGGCCTGCAGCCGTGGCGCTTCATCGTCGTCGCAAAGCCCGCCGTGCGTGCAAATCTCCGCGCCGCCGCGTGGAATCAATCCCAGGTGACCGATGCCTCGCATCTGGTCGTCTTTGCCGCCAAGCTGGACATGCCCCAAGCCCATGTCGATCGCTTCCTCGCTCTCACCGCCGAGGTGCGCCGGATCGATGTCGCCAAACTGAGTGGCTACCGCCAGATGATCCTGGGCTTCACCAACAACCCGGAAATGCCCAAACTGCCGTGGAATACCCGGCAGGTGTACTTGGCACTGGGTTTCTTCATGTTCGCCGCGGCGGCCCAAGGCATCGACACCTGCCCGCTCGAAGGCATCGACCCACCCCGGTTTGATGAGGTTCTGGGCCTCCAAGCCGAGGGTTTTACCTCGGTCGTCGCGTGTGCCGCCGGTTATCGGGCTGTCGATGACAAGTCGCAACCCTCCATCAGCCCGAAAGTTCGTTTTGATGCCTCCGAGATCGTCCGCCACGTTCGCTGATCGCACGCTTATAACGCAGCGTACTGCTGTTTGATTTCTTGCCCTACAGGATTTTTTGCTGCCGGGCTGAACGTCAGCCCGTTTGCAACGTACCATTGGCACCTGCATGGCTTCCAGCTTTGAAATCCCGTTGTGGGTTCGCCCAGTGCTTGCTGCGCCAGATTTATTGGCTGTGCAGCCCGGTGCTGGGCTCTCTTCACGGAAAATTGACACACTTGCGGCGAATCTCGCCCCGGGGTCGCTCGGGCCCAAGAGTTCCAAGGACTTTGACGGCCACAGCCCCGGTGGCCAAGGTGAAAACGGACGCGGCAGTCACGGCACCAGCGAACTTCAGGCGGCGACAAAGCCACAAACCTATTGGCAGGCCAAGCGTGACGCGGTCATAGAACTCACCAAGCCCAACATTACCAAAATGGTGGTGCTCACCAGCGGCGTGGGTTTTGTGCTAGCAATTTTTGGCTCAACCGCCAATTGGTGGGCTATCGCGGTGTCAGCCTTTGGTTGTATTCTGGGCACTTCGCTCTCGGCCTCCGGTGCCAATGCGCTGAACCAGTGGTGGGAACGCAAACGCGACCGGCTCATGCACCGCACCGCAACTCGGCCGCTGCCCTCGCTGAGGCTGCACTCGGGTACTGGGTTCTTGGTGGGCATGGCCTGCAGTGTGCTCGGCATCAGTGTGCTTTTGGCGTTATGTGGCGTGGCGGCGGCAGCCGTTTCAGCCAGCACGATCCTGATTTATGTGCTCATTTACACGCCAATGAAAACCCGGTCTCCGCTGGCCACCTTGGTCGGGGCGGTTCCAGGCGCACTCCCACCGCTTATCGGCTGGTCCGCCGGTGCGGTGCTGTCCGGAGCTACGGGCTTTGCTCCGCTCATGCAGTGGGGGGGCTGGTCGCTGTTTGCGCTCATGTTCATGTGGCAGATCCCGCACTTTCTGGCCATCGCCTGGATGTACAAAGACGATTACGCCCGTGGCGGGCACGCGGTGCTGCCGGTGTTTGACCCCACCGGTAAAGCCACAGCGTGGACCGTTGTCATCGGGGCCGTCCTGCTCATTCCCACTGTGTTGCTTCCAATGTTTGCAATGAGTGACCGGCTCGGGTGCATCAGCGGTACCGTGGCAGGCGCCGTGACGCTGGCGTTTCTGGCCGCCTGCACACCCATGCTGCGCGAGACCACGCGAGCGACCGCGCGACGGGCGTTTCTAGGTTCCATCCTGCAATTGCCGGTTGTGCTCATGGCGCTCGTAGCGGAGGTTGTCATCCGCATGCTGGTGTGATGCAAACTCGCAGCCGCCCAACCGTTGAGCCGGGCGAGGCGTTGGACCGATGGTTCGTTTTCAAAGTGGGTTGCAGGTCCGGAAAATGGCTATGCCAAAGTTCATGAAGTATGTGCTCGTCGGTTCCGCAACGGTGCTTTGCTTGGGGCTTGCGGCCCTTGTTGCAATCGCTGTTTCGCCGCGGGCCGCGGTGCAGCGAGTCGTCGATGCCGCGACGGACCCTCTCACGCCCCGCGCCGGGTTTGAAGGCATGGAAATTCCACCGTTCGCTGGCCGGACGCAGGAAGATGAACCGGTCGATCAGACCATCTTTGATGGCCAAGTCACGGTGCTCAGCTTCATCTTCACGCACTGCCCGCTGGCGTGTCCGGCGATGACCTCCACTGTCAAAGGCATCGCCGATGAACTCAAGGGAGACTCGGTTCGGTTCGTGACTATTTCGCTCGACCCCGGCAATGACACGCCCGCTCGCCTGAAGCAGTGGGGCGAAAACTATAAAGCGGACTTTGCACGGTGGACGTTCATCAACGCAGGACCGGGCGTGCACAAGCACATTCTGCAGAACGTCTTTCAGGAACATCTCGAGCTTGACCCATCGTTTCAGATCACACTCGATGGCGACAAGACGATGGACAACATCGTGCACCCAACGGCGATCTACCTCATCGGTCCGGATCGCAAAATCATCGACCGCTTCGCCAGCAAACGAGCTGAAGAAGTTGGTGCGTTAGTCAAACGAGCGCACTTGGCAGCTGCATCACTTGCAAAAAAGTCAGCCAGATCCGGGCGGTAAGCCCGGTGAGTAGCGGATGGTCATCACACCCACGTGATCGTATTATTTTTCGTTGCCGTCTTTGCCGCCGGCCTGCCGCAGTTCAATCTCAATCCGTCTTCGCGGGCCCAGGCCCGCTGGTGGGGCGATCTGGCCCGCGGCCGCACCCGCAACGGTGGTGATGCGCCAGCGAATCATGTCGATCGTGCGAAGAATGTCCGCCAAGCCGGTTTGGCCCGGGGCTTCGATCATCGGTGAAAGCACAGCGGGGCGAAGCAGTCCTTGGCTGATGACATCATCGCCCAGTTGCTGCGGCGTTCTCGTGAGCAAGGCCGCATCTTCCGCGCCATCGGGCGGTTCTGAGGCAGCCGGGATCAGCGGCAACTGAGGCAGCGGTGTTAGTATCCAGCGTAGAGGTGGCTTGGCCATTTGGCCCCCAGCGGGAGTGCTGCTGCCCGCTGGCCACAACTGTGCAACCACGCCGATAGTCCGGTTCGCGCCTTGCATCGGATTCTCCCCGTTCGCCCCCGCAAGCTCAATGGCGCGCCAAGACATGACCGTTCGGCTCCCGGTGATGCGCCCGGCCAATGTGCCGGGGTCCATAGTCAGCCTCAGTTCACGAACCGCCTCCGGCCGCAGTGACATCTGAGCCAGCGCTGGCGGTGCGCCCGCGCTGTCAGCTTTGCCAAATCGTTCCAGTCGCGCAGCCGCTTCAGTCAATATCGCATCGGCTCGGGTGGCTGTCAGGGCCAGTTCCGGGTTCACTGCATTTCGGGCCGCTTCTGGGCTTTGATTCAGCGGCGGCGCTCCGGATGCCGCCGTCGCATCGACCGGTGATTGCGTTTGCGGCATCACCCACGCCACGGTCGCGCCATACACAGGTGTCCCTGCCGGGCCAGGCTGCCGTTCTATCGAGACCAAAGCGCTCGATCGCTCGGGGATGGGCGAGCTGATCACCAGCCAGTTCAGCGGCGCTGGCATGGCTTCCATCACGCCGCGGTCAATCTGTTCAACAAGCAGCCCCACATTTTCTGAGAGTGGTTCTTGCAGCAGCGGCCGCTTGGTAAGCCACACCGGCCGCATCATTTGGGGTGCTGCTGACTGCCCAGCAGTGGCCAGTTGGGCCGGAGGCGTCGGAGTCTCCGGTTGCTCTTGCAGCAACGCCGTCAGTTTCAGGGTGCGACCATCAATCCCAAGTGCCGCGGCCCAGCCATACCCGGCACCCTGTATCGGGTTCTCGCCTGCAATTGTTCTGTGTGCGGCCCAACCCTGCTTGCCCACGCCCAGCCGGGCAACGTCGGCAAACTCCGGCTGGCTTGCCGCACAAAGTCTGCTGGCAAGAACAGCGCCGCTGCGCTGCTCCCGCTGCTGCGGTGTGCTCAGTAGTTTCACTGCGCTGCGAAGTAACTCCGGCCCACGCTGCGTTGGCGGCGCCAACACTGCCACAAACGGCAGCACGCTTGCAATATTCTTTGGGCGTTGCAGCCACGCAGGTGTGTCAAGCACGGCCATGCGCAGGCCATCGCGCTCTATACTCAATATCGGCCTGCCTTCAACCAGCTCAGTCGGCACGGCTTCAAGCTTGCTACGCAGCAGCGCCGCCGCATCGGCCGAGAGACCGGTGATCATCACAAAACCGTCAGCGCCGTCCTTGGCCATGCCAATGACCAGCGGCCCGTGCAGGAGCACACGGTGGCCGGTCCCTCGCAGGGCAAGTTTTTCTTCCAGCTTGCCCCACGCTGATTCCGTGGCCGTCAGGTACCCAAAGCGGCGGGCAATGTTCAGCAGGGGCATCGCTCGCGCCGCAGTGATAATCGCTGAAGCATCATCCGCCCCCGCAATGGCCGTGACCTCCGGTGGCATGGCCGCGAGCAGTTCAAGTGAAGGTGAACCCAGCGTCACCGGCTGACCGGCGGCCATTTGTACGCCAATGCTGCACGCGGCGGCGATGCTCAGGCCGTAAATCGCGCGCATCACGCCGCCAAAGCGTCGCTCGTGACGCCTCGTAACGAGTGTGCGCAGCGGAAGTGAAAAAGATGCCGAAGCTGACATCAACGGTCTCACAAAGAGGTCCAAGTTAAACTTTAGTGAGGCACCTCGGTTGGGGGCTCATCAACCGGGCCGGAACTGCCAACCGGTGCAGCCGCCGCACCAACTGTGCCAGCAGGAATCGCGGACGACCGCTCTGCCAGCGACAACGCCTCGGTATTGGTGCCGGCCAGCGGAACTGTTGACACCGGCAGCGATGCAGCGGAGCGTGAGATGATGGGCAGCTCAAGAGTCAGTGGCAGGCCTGTCGCCTCGGTCAGCTTCCGCGGAAGCGGCACAGATGCCTCGGGCAACTTCACCTGTCGCACAGTGGCCATAAACCGGGCGAAGTCAGTCTCCGCGGCCGAGACAACCGTGCCAAGAGTCGACTGCTCATTCGGCGGCGTCATCACGCCGGGCAGGATCCAGATTGCAGCACCTACAGCGCCAGCAAGGCACACCGCCGCTGCGGCCATAATCGTGCGGCGAATGCTTCGCTGGCGACGCTGCGACGCATCTGCAAACGGCACTGCCAAAGAAGCCCGAGCGAGCACATCCTGAACGCTGCCGCCGCGAGCGATCGGGCTTGGCGTGAGTTCATCTTGTGAGTTCTGAAGTTCGGCGAGAAAATCCACCAGCTTGCGGCCCGAATTCGCGGGGCCGTTTGGACCAGCGGACGAATCGCCGCCGCGCCCATTCTGCTCCCAATTGCCGGACCACTCGGGTCGCTGGGGCAGATCATCAAACTGGTCATTGCCGTGCTTCATTCGGGAGGCGTGCTTGCGGATACAAACGAGACTTGCAGAAAAGAACACGAACGTACGCAAATGCAAATCAACACAAGAGTAAAACGTTCCGGGCGGAGCCAGCTGACTCGGCCTCAGCCCAGCAGCGCTTCGCGAACATGGGTTGCGGCCCGCTCATCCTGCTCAAAGGCCAGTCGCATGCGGGTGCGTGCCCGGTGCAGATGACTCTTGATGGTGCCCGTGGGCATGTCCAGATACTCGCCGATCTGATCGACCGACCATTGCAGCTGGTAAAACAGAACCACGATCTCCCGCTGCTCGGGCGAGAGGAACTCGAGGGCAACTTTCAGTGCATCCTCAAGGTTCGCGCGGCGCTCGGCGGTTGATGAAATCGAAGCACCCCGGCCTTCGTTCTTGGAAGCCTCGTGCTCTACAAATTCGGAGTCATACGCCGGCGCCAGCCGCTGGCAGGCGTTCACGTGCACACGCTTGGCGATCGTAAACAGCCAGGTCGAAAACCGAAATCGGTCGTCGTAGCGAGGCAGGTGGGTCAGTGCCCGCACCAAGGCCTCCTGCGTCACATCTTCGGCAACCTCTGGCCGCCCGCTCATGCGAAGCATGTACGCGTACAACGAAGGCTGATGATGCTTGACCAATTCCTCAGCCGCCTGCCGGTCTCCGGCAAGGATCTGTTTGATCAACCCGCGTTCGTGCTGGGCGGTCATCACGGTAGAGTGTACCACACGTTTGGCCATTGGTTGCTCGATTGTTACAAGTAGTCGGGGGCAGCGACAGCGGAACCGGTCTATCGGACCATCGTCCTTCACCGGATGCGTAATGGCGGCCGTCCGTGAACAAGGTCCGAATAATTATCACTCTGAATTCAAAGTCGTCAAATCCAAAGTCTCATTGAGACTCAGTCTCAGTTGCGCTACGCTACCGCATGGTCAATCAGACCCCGCTGTCATCTTCTAGCGATTCGCCTGCCCGCAAGCTGGACGCTGCCGTACCGCTTTCGCAATTTCCGGTCGGCACCGTTGCAGTCGTTGATGCTCTAAATATGGATGCTCCGGATGCAGCGTTGCTGCGGGCAATGGGTTTGGGTTGCTCATGCCATCTCAAACTCTGCCGAGTCGGGCACCCGTGCATTGTCGCCGTGCTTACCGAGGTAACCGGACAGGTCGCCGTCGATGGAGCGAGCATTTCACTGACCGAGCAGTTCATGGCACGTGACACCGCTGGCGCAGGCCGTTCGCCCGCGTTTGCCTGTTGTGCAAGCCGCATCGGCCTCTCTGGTGAGCTTGCAGCGCGAGTGATGGTTCGTCCGGTTGTCTAAAAATGGAGAACCGCATCCCAAGTGATGCGCTCACCACAATGCACGGCAAGGCGTGTGCACATCCATCCGCCGCGACGCGATGACTCCGGCCCACCAATGAATTAGACACCGATGACACAGCCCCGTGGCACACAGCGTGTTGGTTTGAGCGCGAGCGCCGATGAGGCGTCACCCCCGCGCATCGCGCTGCTGGGCAATCCCAACACCGGCAAAACCACAACCTTTAACGCCCTGACGGGTCTGCGCCACAAGACCAGCAATTTCCCCGGCACCACCGTTGAGGCACGAATTGGCGCAACGGTGCTGGAACGCAGCGAGGGACAAACATCACTCGCAGCAGAAATCATCGACCTCCCCGGCATCTACTCGCTGGAGCTCGACCAACTCGAATCGGCCATCTGCCGTGATGTACTGGCCGGAAGACTTACTCCCACCGGTGATGCACTGGCCGAGCCCGAAGCAATTTGCCTCGTGCTTGATGCCACGAATCTGGCTCGAAACCTCCCGCTTCTGGGCGAGGCTCTCCGCCGCCGCTTGCCCACCGTTGTCGCCGTCAACATGATTGATCTTGCCCGCAGGGCTGGCACATCGATTGATGCCGCGGCGTTGTCGCGTGCTGTCGGGTGCCCGGTGGTGTGCATCTCCGCCAAGAGCGGAGAAGCCGTGAGCACGCTGCGCACGATCATCGCCGAGACTGTCACCTCCGGAGTCGTGCCAACGTTTACACCCCCGGGTGATGAGCAGGGGCTGCGGCGATGGGCAGACCAAACTTTTGTGCGCTGCGTCTCGCGTGCCGCGGATTCCGGTTCCGGCGCAGGCAAGCGGGGCGCAAACCGGGCGATGGTGGACCCACTGGCCGATACCGCGACCGACAAACTCGATCGGGTGCTGACCCATCCAATCGCAGGTGTGGCCATCTTTGCCTTGGTTATGGCGGCTTTGTTTGTCAGCATTTTCTCCATCGCCAAACTGCCGATGGACCTGATCGACACCGTTTTCAAGCATCTGTCCTCGCTGGTCACCGGCGTATTGCCCCCCGGACTGCTCTCGGATCTGCTGGTGCACGGTGTGATCGCCGGTGTCGGAGCAACGGTGATTTTTATCCCGCAGATTTGTCTGCTGTTTTTTCTGATTGGTCTGCTGGAAGACACTGGGTACCTCGCGCGCGGCGCCTTCGTGATGGACCGCATCTTGCGACCCTTCGGCCTGCCGGGACACTCCTTTGTGCCGCTGCTCTCAAGCCATGCCTGTGCGCTGCCCGGCATCATGAGCACCCGATGCATTCCCGATCCCAAAGAGCGGCTGGCAACAATTTTGGTTGCGCCGTTTATGACCTGCTCAGCCCGCCTGCCTGTATATGTACTGCTGGCTGGCGTGCTCTTTCCGGGTCAGCCGCTCCTCGCCGGCCTCGCATTCATCGGCTGCTACGGCCTCGGAATCGCCGCCGGGATCATCTCGGCCCTCATCGCCCGGCGCACCATTTTGCGCGGCAAGGCCAGGCCCATGGCGCTCGAGTTGCCAAGCTATAAAGTGCCATCACTCCGCACGGCGGCCATCAACACCTATGACCGGGGCCTTGTCTTTCTTAAGAAGGCCGGCACCAGCATCATGTGCATCTGCATCCTGCTCTGGTGGCTGGGCGCATTCCCGCACGTCGCTGCCCCTGAGGCCGCCATCAAACTGCGAGCCGAAGCAAGCGCGATGCAGGCCGCCGCGGCTTCTTCACCGGCCGAACCGGCCGCGCCTGCCGCGCCTGCCACAGTCGATGCTCAGGTCGCCGACCTGCTCGCCCAAGCCGATCGCGTGGAACACCGCCACGCCAAAGCGAACTCCATGCTCGGCATCATCGGCCGAACAGTGCAGCCAGCCCTCTCCCCAATGGGCGTTGATTGGCAGCTCTCAGTCGGAATTCTCGCCAGCTTCGCCGCCCGCGAAGTCTTCGTTGGAACCATGTCGGTGGTCATCGCTGGCAGCGAGGAGTCTGATGATGATACCGAGAACCAGAAAATCCGCGACACGCTGGCCGGCGCTCTCCGTGAAGATGGCAAGACGCTGGTTTTTAACCGCCCCACATCATGGGCCTTATTGGTATTTTACGTGCTTGCCATGCAGTGCCTGCCCACCTTGGCAGTCACCGCCCGCGAAGCCGGCCATGTGAAGTGGGCAATCCTGCAGTTGGTGTGGATGTCCGGCATGGCCTTCATTTTCGCGGCTGTGGTCTACCAATTAGCGCTCGCGTTCGGCGGTGCGGCGTAAGCTCCGCTGTGTTCATCTGGCCTCTACACATGCAAGGTCCTCTCACCGTCGCAGCGCTGCCGCTGGGAGATTGGCAATTCTGGGTCGTCTCGCTCATCGCCCTCGGAGCGGTGCTGTTCCTAGCCAAGCCTCTCCTGCGCAAAGCCCGCGGCCGCGACAAAGAAAAACGAGCAACCCTGACCATCGGTGGCAAAGCGGTTGAGGCAAAGAAACACGATGGCGTTCCTCCACGCCCCCCGGATGACCAGGTTTCATAACGCCGCGGTCAGTCCACTTGTTCCAACATCCGCTCCACGTAGCGCCAGGCGTTTAATTCCATCCGCAGCTTCTTGAGCTGCGGTGCTCTCGCCACCCCTTGCTGGGCAGCGGTTTCCAACTCCGCGAAAAGTCCGCCAACCACCTCCACCCGCGCATCGCGCTGGCCATCCGCCCATGCTCGAAGCTCGGTCATCGCACCCGTGTCGCCTCGGGACTTGGCATCTTCGAATTCAGAACGCTTTTCCATCATCTCCATCAGCAGCGTCGGCGGCAGCGTGCGGTCCTGATTTGCCGCCGGGCCGCCCAGCTTTGCGAGCAACAAGTTGGCCCGGGCTTCAGCATCCAGCAGCAAATCTTTCGCTGCATTCAGTGCGGCGGAGACGCCCTCGCTATCACCGTCCAGCGGATTTTCAGCGTCGTTGCCGGAGCTCACGCTATCGGGGTGCGCAGCGGTTGCCAGACTCAAATAGGCACGCTGAATCTCGCCCGGTTTGAGGTCAAAGCGGGGGGGAAGCATCAGAATGTCAAACGCGTCACCGGGCAAATCGGGGCGAACTCCAAGATGGTCAAACACGCCAAAGGATTCCAGCCCAGCCGAGCGGCCGGACCGCCCACATGGTAGAGGCGGCACAGATTGGCGTTTCTTGCCCTTAAAACCAAAGCGGGAGCGTGGCCTGCTGGCAAGTTGGGCGATCTGGAGACGTATCATCCCAATTCGACATGCGTGCTGATGTGAGGAATTGGTTTGGTCGGTACTAGCCCGCATCGGGCAGCAACGGAGCTCGCTTTGACTTCTACGAACCCGAATCCTTCCTCGCTTGGTGAACCCGCTTCCCAAGCCGGTGCTGCGCCAGCTCTTGAACCCGGCGCAACTGGCAAGGTCCGTGTGAGCCGTGAGAAACGCGGCCCGCTGCACATCGGCATCGCCGCGGTCAGCCCGGAAGGCTCCGCCCTTTGCTACCGGGAACTGTTCCGCTACGCATCGTCGCTCATCGGTGACAGTGGGCACCCCACGGTGACCATGCACAATCTGCCGTTTGAGCAGTATCTTGGCGCTGTTGAACGCGATGACTGGCACGCCATCGGTGAGATGCTGCTCAAATCTGCCCACGCGCTCAAGCAGGCTGGTGCGGAGTTTGCAATCTGTCCGGACAATGTCATGCAGCACGGGCTGCATTTGGCCGAGCATGGCTCACCCTTGCCGTGGATGACGATGACAGAGATGGTCGCCAGCGCCATCGCGGCCGATGGCCGCAAAATTGTGGGGTTGGTCGGCACACGCCTGGTCATGTTCGGCTCGACTTATCAGACCCACCTCGGGCTCAAGGGCATCAAGGTCATCGTGCCGGACGCGATGGATGCCGCGGCTATTGACGGGATCATCTTCGAGCAGCTTGTTCACGGGCGGGTGCTCGATGAGTCACGTGAGATTTTCGCCGGTGTCATTCAAAAACTCCAAGGCAAAGGCGCCGAGGGGCTGATCGCGGGCTTCTCGGAATCTGGTCTGATCTTGTCCAAGGAGACATGCTCTATTCCGATGTACGACCCGGTCGGGCTTTTAGCCCATGGTGCGGTGGCAAGGTCGATCGCCGATTGTTGAAACCGGAACCCCGGGACAGTCCGAACCCCTGTTTGCGTCGCTTTCCGCTAAGTTTGGCCTCGGCTATGGGATGCTGTTATGCTTTGGTTGTTCGTGCTGGCTTAGCAACTGCCTTCAACCTGCCTCGAGAGTTTTCTGAAGTTTGGGCCAGCGCCGCTGGTGGTTTGAAAAGCACAGTTCCGCGGAACCCTCATTTTGATTTTGTTCGCCGTCTATGCCGTGATCATCTGGTACCTAGCCCTGCGGTTTCGCAGGCGTTGGCAGGCTTTTGCGATCGTGCCCATCGCATCGATTTCCGTGTACGTTCTGGTGCCTCTGATGCGCCATGTCAATGTTGCGGATATTGGTCTGTATATTCTGCTTGGTGCTGAGGCTGTGGTGATTCTGATCGTCGGCCTGTTCATCGCGATTTTGCCGCGGCCGCCGGCCCACCCGCATTGCCACTACTGCAAGTACGACATGCGCGGACTTCAAGGCCGAGGTCCCGACCAGCGCTGCCCTGAGTGCGGTATGCCCAGTGACGGCTATGCCTCGGTGCGGCGGCAGCGGGCCAAGGTGTTTGCAACAGCGAGAAACGTTCAGCCGGTCAACGGTCGGAACTTAGCCGCGGAGCTGCGCACGCTGGCCGCGGTGAAAACCCAGCAAGTGGCTGACTCCGGTGAGACGGTGGCCGATCTAAAGCCGCCAGTCTCGCCAAGCTCAAGTTGAAGGTTGCAGTCACAAGGGCTTTCCGCGAGTCGGAACCCCGAATCCCTGCGGGCCGTGTTCTGGACTGAGTCGGACCTAGTGGGTTGCGATGGATTACATCAATCATGCGCACACGCTGGCCCGGTCAGGCAGACCGTGCCGCTTTCCGTGCCGCTCGCTCCGTCCGCGCTGCCACCACCACTTTGGCGCGGGCATCAGCCATCGAGCGGTGCACAAACGCGGCATCAGCCCAATCCGGTGCGCCGCTGTCGCCTACTCGCAGGTCGGCCAAGCACAGGGTTCGAAAGCCCGCATCATCCAGCATCGCGATCATGTCAGAGAACTCTGCCTGCCCTTTGTACAGCTCCACGGAGTTTGCCTCAAGCTTGACAGCCCCGACCTTGCCTGCCCTGAGCATCCCCATTGCACCTTTGAGTACGCGGTCGTCAAAGCCTTGGGTGTCAATCTTCAGGACATCAATCCGCTCGATTGCGTGGCGAGCACAGAAGGGATCGAGCTTGTTCACCTGCACGCGTTCGGCAGGGCGTGAGCCCGCAAAGTGTGATGGTGATTTACTGTAAATGTCTGCGCCCTCAGGCAGCAGCGAATCCGTGGCGCTGTCCTCGTGTCGAAACAACTGCAGCTCGCCCGGGGCATCACCAAGTGTCAGCCGATGCGCCGTCACCTTTGAGTCAGCATTTGTCGATGCTCGCAGCCGCGCAAATGCCTCCTGCCCCGGCTCAAATGAGTGAATGTGGGCGTTCGCAAAGATCGGCCTCACCTGCCGCACAGACCCCGGCCTGCCGTTGACTCAGTCGTTTCTTTCGGTCTTTGAAGTACCTTGAGAGCCAGCTCGTACTTCGTATTCGATGCAGCCGTCACGAAAATTGGCCACGCACCCTTACCGGCACTGTTGGGTTGAACGCCTCCGCTGGGTGGGCAACTCTCCTTTAGCACTATTTCATCTGGCTTCTTTGCCTGAAGTTATCGAGCGAATTTGTGCGCATTGCTGGCATACAGCCAAATTGAGAGTACATTAATTCCGGCTTTGGTTTCAGTCGCTGGCGGGCTTTGCCCGGCTGCCCTTTCCACCAGCAAATTGCCTCAAAGCACAGCCGAACCTGTCGCGTAACTTGTCCCGTTACGTTCGCATCCCCCGGCTACGCTTCCGCGGCCGGGATTCGTCGGTTGCCAGCAATTCAGTGTGGCGGCGAGCAGTCATCTTTCATCAGGAGCACGATCCTTGAAGCATCAGATGTATGTCAGTGTCATGGCAAACCACACACTTCAGTTTGCCGTGGCGGCCGTCGCCGGTACGGCCATTGCCGTCAGCGCCGTGAGCGCTGTCGTCGCCGACACCACGGCGTTGCTCGAAGTAGCATCTTTGCCGAACGCTGCCCAGTTCGTTAGGCCAGCTGCTGCGCTCCCAGCGGCCGCCTCCGTCAAGCTCTCGGTCGAGGCCCGCTATGGTGATCAGTTTCTTGCAAGCAAAGCAAGCGATGGCGCCACGCTGGTCGGTGATTACGGCTCGTTTTTGGTATACCGGGTCGCAAGTGCAAACGCCGCGGCAGCCGCCGCGCTGCCGGGGGCTCAGCTGCGCCCAGACTTTGATACTGTGCTGCTCCGCCGCGGAGCGATAGACACCACTGCCGGTCGTCGCCAGCAGGTGGGGATCGCCATCGCTGAGACGGTTCCGCAGCGGCACTTGGGCATCGTTCAGCTTCCCGGCCCGGTGAACGACGGCGGTCGCGCAGCGTTGTTGGCCACCGGTGCCAGCATTGTTCATTATCTTCCGCAAAACGCTTACATCGTCTGGACCAGCGGCCCGGAGCAGTGTGCGGCCATCCTCGCCCAGGTGGGTGATGGCAAGAGTTTCGGGTTCTTTGATGACTTCACCGCGGCGGATGCGTTGTCACCACAGCTTGACAACGCCGCTGCCAAAAAAGATGGCAGTGTGGACATCACCGTTCAGGTGTACAACGTCTCCGCGAAGCCGGGTGCTTTTGACCATGTCGCGCCGGTTATGGCCTTGGCTACGGCGGTGTTCGCACCGCCCAGCACCGTGCTTGATGGGTTGTATACCAATATGACTATCAGCGTCCCCGCGGCGATGCTTGGCGTCATTGCCGCGATGGATGCGGTGGTCAATGTTGAGCCGTACATTGTCCCCACCACCAACAGCGAGCGGCAGGCTCAGGAAATGGCTGGAAATCTAAACGCAGGCGGAACAGCCGCGGCTGGCGCCGGTTACCTCGACTGGCTCGCGGCCCGTCAGTTCCCAACTACTCCGGCAGCCTATCCGCTGCTGACAGTCGTTTATGATGGCATTGACAACGGTACCGTGAACCCGGTTGATCAGGTGCTGCGTGAGGCGGGGCTTTCGGCTGGCGCCTCGCGAGTACTCTCAAACTTCAACGCCACAAGTGATGTGGGCGCTAACAGCGTGGGCGGTCACGGGCACCTGAACTCCACGATTGCCATGGGCTTTGATGTTGGTCTGGGTGTGCTGGATGCCGGGCTGTACACGCGCGGCTTGGGTATCAATCCATACGGGCGCACCGCCGGAACGCGGATCTTTAACAGTACCGGAACCTACAACCTTACCAATGTTGGCAACAGTGATTCCGGGCTAATTCAGGCCGAATACGCCCAGGGCGCTGACATGAGCACCAACTCGTGGGGGGCTGCGGTGGGCGGCGCTTACAGCGCATCGGCGCAGGCTTACGATGCGGGCACGCGTGATGCATCATCCATCGTCGCGGGCAGCCAGCCGCTGTTTTTCATTTTCTCAGCTGGTAATAGCGGTTCGGGTGGAACCACCATTGGCTCGCCGGGCACTGCGAAGAACGTGCTGACCGTGGGAGCCACCGAGGGATCCGACAACGACGGCAACGACGGCTGCGCAACGCCCGCGACCGCGGCTGACAATATTCAGCAAATTGTTGGATTTTCTAGCCGCGGACCTTGTGCTGACGGCCGCAAGAAACCGGAGATTGTGGCCCCCGGTACGCACGTGACAGGCCGGGCCAACCCAGCTGCCGGATACAACGGAACTTTGGTGTGTGACCGATATTGGCCGGGAGGCCAAACGGTGTACGCCCGTTCATCTGGCACCAGCCACTCAACGCCCGCTGTCGCGGGGATGGCCTCGCTGGCATGGAATTTTCTGAGCCGCAGCTACGGGATTACCAATCCCAGCCCCGCACTGCTGAAGGCTTATGTCATTCATAGCGCCCGCTACTTGGTGGCCACGGGCGGTACCTTGCCCTCACCAGCGCAGGGCTATGGCTTTGCGGATATGGACTCGGCGTTCTCATCGAGCACGGCGCGGCTGATTGTTGATCAGACCATTGTGCTTGGCGCAACAGGGCAGATGGAGTCCATCACCGGCTCGATCGCTGATCCAACCAAGCCCGTGCGCATTGCACTGGCTTGGACCGACCCGGCAGGCACCACCGCTGGCAGCGCATGGGTTAATGATCTGAATCTCACCGTTGATGTGAATGGGACGCTGTATAAGGGCAACGTTTTTAACGGTGCAAACTCTGTCACCGGCGGTGTGGCCGATAGCGCCAACAACTATGAGTGTGTCTTCCTGCCGGCGGGCACCGTCGGGCCGATCACCGTGACCGTGAGCGCGGCCAACTTGCCCGGTAACGGGGTGCCCGGCAATGACGATGCGACTGACCAGGACTATGCGCTGGTGATCTCCAACATGACGCAGGCTGGCGTGGCTTTGAGTGTGCAGGGGACCATCACTGTTGATGACTCTGTTCCAAGTGGCAACAACAACGGCCGGGCCGAGCCTGGTGAGGCCAACCTCTCTGTTACCGCAACGATTCGCAATGCTGGGACTGAGAATTCCGGCCCCATCTCTGTCAC
Source organism: Phycisphaerales bacterium (assembly GCA_038231815.1). Taxonomy (GTDB): domain Bacteria; phylum Planctomycetota; class Phycisphaerae; order Phycisphaerales; family UBA1924; genus CAILKP01. The sequence goes on along the minus strand of JBBRKQ010000039.1, from coordinate 4,317 downwards.
CCTCACGCCGGCTGGTGCCACCGTCGCTACAGCGCCGCTCCCGGGCCTCATCAGTAACATCGGCTCCAACGGCACTGCCACTGTCACGCTAAGCGGGCTGGCCATTGGCGCTGCGCAGCCGTGCGGCACGGTTGGGCAGTTCACCCTTACCGCCAGCGCTCCGGGTTACGCACCGACTGCGATTGCGGTGAACATTCCCATCGGAGTGCTGGGCGGTCTTTCAACCCAAACCTTCGCATACGCGGGCACTCCGGGCGGAATCACTACTGATGTGCCTCGTACGCGGCCTATCACCATCAGCGGGTACGAGCCCGCCGCAATCGTAACTGATGTGAACTTTGTCATTGGTGGTACGACTTGTTCTGGGGCGGTTGGTGCCACGGGTGTCGGCATTTCTCACCCCAACGTGGGTGACTTGCAGGTTGACTTGGTCAGCCCATCGGGCACTTTGGTAAATATCATGAACCAGCCGGGGCTGGCCACACGCGGCGCCTCGGGCAATAATATTTGTCAGGCCACCTTTGATGATCAGGGCGGTTTTCCCTCGATCCAGAACATCAGCGCGACGGCCTCGGGCCCGTTCACGGGCAACTTCTCGCCCAACGCACCGCTCTCGGCGTTTAATGGGCAAAGCCCGAACGGTGATTGGCTGGTGCGGTACTTTGACGTTTACCCCGCGGCTGACATCGGCACTTTCCGGGCAGCCTCGGTGGTGCTGACCGTGCGATCTTCACCAGTCTGTGCGCCGCCGCTGACTTTGCCGTCCGCATGTCTGGCAGACCGCAACGGCGACGGCACGGTTGATGGTGCGGACTTTATTGCGTTCATCAACTCCTTCTCCGTGGCCGACCCAGCGGTTGACCCCATCGCCGATGTTGCCGGCACCGGCAGCAACGGCTTGAATGCAGATGGGATCATTGATGGCAATGACTTCATCGCGTTTATCAATGCGTTTACGGTTGGTTGCTGAGACAGTCGGCTGCTTTGGTGTTCTTTACTGATCGTGCCCGGCGAACTCCGGCATCTTGTGCCCCGCATCCTTCAGCGTCTTTTCGCGTGAGGCGAGTTCGATGTCGCCATCGACCATCATGGCGGCGAGCTGCTCGACGGTGGTTTCTGGTTTCCAGCCAAGCTTGGTCATTGCCTTGGTTGGGTCGCCCAGGAGCAGGTCAACCTCGGCCGGGCGGAGGTAGCGTGGGTCGAAGGCGACGTGCTTGTCCCAGTCTAGGTTGGCGTGCTTGAAGGCAAGCTCTGCGAACTCGCGGACGGTGATGGTTTTGCCGGTGGCGATCACGTAATCATCTGCCTCGGGCTGCTGGAGCATGAGCCACATCATCTTGACGTAGTCGCCCGCGAAGCCCCAGTCGCGTTTGCTGTCGAGGTTGCCGAGGAACACCTTGTCCTGCAGGCCCATTTTGATGCGACCGACGGCGCGGGTGATTTTGCGGGTGACGAAGGTCTCGCCCCGGCGGGGGGATTCGTGGTTGAACAGGATGCCGCAGGAGGCGTGCATCTTGTAGCTTTCGCGGTAGTTGACGGTGGCCCAGTGGGCCATGACTTTGGCGCAGGCGTAGGGGCTGCGTGGGTAGAACGGGGTGTTTTCGCGCTGGGGCACTTCCTGCACGAGGCCGTACTGCTCGCTGGAGCTTGCTTGGTAGAAGCGCACCTGCTTGCCGGCGGTTTGTTGGTGGTCACGCACAGCCTCGAGCAGCTTGAGCGCGCCCATGGCCACGGTCTCTGCGGTGAAGACGGGCATGTCAAACGACACGCGCACGTGCGACTGTGCGCCGAGGTTGTACACCTCATCAGGGTTTACTTGGCGTACCAACTTGGCGAGGCTGTTGGTGTCGCACAGGTCGCCGTAGTGCAGCGTCATCTTGCCGCCGCTTTTGGCGTGGGCGGCCTTTAGGTGACTGTCGGTATAAATGTGATCGATGCGGCTGGTGTTGAAGTTGGAAGCTCGGCGGATGATGCCGTGGACCTCGTAGCCTTTGTCCAGCAGGAACTCGGCGAGGTATGAGCCGTCCTGACCGGTGATACCGGTGATGAGAGCCCGCCTGCCGGAGCAGGTGACGTTTGCGGTGGGAGAGGCGGCTTTGGTGCCGGAGGTCGGGCCATTGGTCATCATAAGAAACCTTGCTTCGGTTCGCTTGGGCTTGGCCTCAAGTGCAAGTCGCAACGGCTGCGACATTGCCCCGGCTAGGTGCCCGCAGGAACGTGTCTATCTCTGCAGTCGATGGAGAATACCGGCCAACCGGCGGTTCTTGGTTGATGATATCGGATCGGCAGGCGTGGCACCCCGTGGGATTGCCCAACTTGGCGCCTTCTTTGATTTGTGTTATCGGACTTTATGCCGGGGTTTTGAGGCTCATCGGGGGTTGCGCAAGGCATTCGAAGCGAGGCGGGCGGTTCGGGGCGGGTATGCATCGAATCAGTATCAGCCCGTGATACCCCAGAAGGCGAGCGAGCTTAAGGCTGCGAGGCCCAAGGCCAGCAGGGTTGGGCCGATGAGGCGGCCGCCGGTGATGTGCTGCGGCTCACCCTCGCGACTGGCTGCGGCCAGGGCCACCCACATTAGCAGTAAGGGCTCAAAGTAGCGTTGCCAACTGAGGGCTTGGGCGCTGCCTGCGGCCATGAACGCGAGCAGGACTGTGAGCAGCACCCAGCGGGCTTGCCTGCCGCACAGGGCCAGGAGTGCGAAGACCGTAGCAGCACCAATGGTGGACATGACCAGGATGAGCGGGCTGGTGCGACCAAACAGCACGATGCCGTGGTCTTGCAGGGCTTTGACGATGGTCCACAGGCCGCCGACGCGCGGGCGGACCATGTGCGTTGTCTCGGGAAGTGCGGCCAGAGTGAAGCCTGCGATGGCGGCGAGGCAGAGGCCGATGGTGAACCAACGGTGCTTGGCGGCCGCACGCAGAGGCGGCCAGATGAGTGGCAGCATGGCAATGCCGTAGATGCACAGCAGCGAGAGCATGAACGCGGGTGTTGCCGGTGAGAGCCCGCTGACATTGGTGGCGCTGTTTTCGCCCGCTTGCACGGGCGTGTTGCGAAAGAGCGGGGGAGTGAGGCCGCCCCAAAGTAGGATGAAGCCAGCCAGTACTGCGAAGGCTGGTGCCGTGCACATTGCCGCGATGATCGCTCGCTTCAGGGCGGCGGGCCAGTCTGCCAGTAGTGCAGTGCCGGCGAGATCGGTCTCGCGCTGCAAGCCGCCCAGCCAAACGCTGCGCCAGTTGTGCCAGGTTTGGCGGGGGATGCTGATGAATGCGCCTGCCCAAATCGCGGCGGCGGCCCAGATGTGAAGCTGCCGGGCGAGCACGAGCAGTGCCAGTAAGACGCCGGCGATGGCCCACCTTCTGGCAGATTGCACAGGGCATAGCGCTAGGCCGATGATGCAGAGCACGAGCAGCCAGGCGGTGTTGTCGGGCAGGAGGTAAAGCCCGCTTTGGAGAACGTATGAGCAGCACAGGAGCGGGAGGGCGAGGGCGAAGCCTTCTGCCCTGCCGCGGCGGGCGGCGAGCAGGCCAACAAGCACAGCGATGATTGCAGCGGTGGGCGTAGCAGCGAGGAGGCGAAGGGCGAGGACGGACTCGGTGACAAAGTGGTGCAGGGTGGCGAGCACAATGTGGTAGCCGGGCGTGGTTGCCGAGAGGTAGTCATGCAGGCCAAAGCGGGGCCACTGGGCGCTGAACTGCTCGATGACCTTGAGGTGAAAATTGTCCTGATCAAAGCTGGTTCGAGCGTGCGAGACGCCCATGAGCATGAGGAAGATGAGCAGCGCGTAGCTGGCAGTGAACGCGAGCGCGGCGGAGCGGAGATCGAAGCGGGATTGGGAGGGGGCGGAGGGGCTCACTGGGCGGGAGGGTACGGAAGCCATCACGCGTGAAGGAGCGAAGGGGAACGAATGCGGAAACTGAAGATGAATTTACAGAGAACCGGGGCGAGATGTGGATGGCGAAGAGCTGCTACTTCCTGCGCTTCTTGAAGCGGTTTTTCTTGTTGTTGGGGTTTGAAGTTGCCGCGGGGAGCGTCGCGTTTGGTTGCGGCGGGGTGACGGGGGATGTGTTGGCGTGCTGGGCTTTGCTTAGCGGTGGCTGTGGGGTTTGGTGTGCTGGTGTTGTTGCGGCAACGAAGACATCGCCAGGAATGGCGATGCTGCGTTGTATCACTTCTGCGGCGGGGTAGAGGTTTGCCATCCACATTGCTTCATCGATGCCTGGGGGCATCAGGTGTTCGGGGATTTCGCGGTCGTTGATCTCGCCCCATTCGACCTTCATGCCTGAAGATGAGCGCACGTTTACGGCGGAGGCGAGG